>CAUCIO010000001.1 GCA_958442925.1 uncultured Clostridium sp.
TTTGCACTAGAAAAGGAGCTACGCACTAATTACTTAGTGCGACAGCCCCTCTTTTATCGCCTTCAGAAGCTGTCTCAGCCCAGATTCTTTTTTTGACATAATTGTCTCCTGGTTCGCATATAGTATTAACAGGCTACGAAATATTGTGAACTAAAGGAGAGGATTGAATCATGGCTGAGGTACATTATCTGATATCAGACGCATCTAAAAAGGTGGATGTGGAAGCTCATGTGCTGCGATATTGGGAGGAGGAGCTGGAGCTTAAGATTCCCAGAAATGAGATGGGGCATCGTTATTATACAGAATTTCATATTCGGCTGTTCAGGCAGGTGAAAATGCTGAAGGACAAGGGGTATCAGCTGAAGGCGATTAAAACGGCTCTGTCAAAGTCCCTGGAATCAGATGGAAAGGTAATTATTCCAAACGAGGTGCTGGAGGAGGACGTACTGGCAGCTCTCAGAAAGACAGAATCTGATGGGAAAGACGGCTCTGAGCCAGGAACGGAGGTACTGGCCGGGCAGGAGACAGCAGTTTCCTGTGCAGATGAGATGCAGCAGGGAAATACTGTAGAGACGTTAGTAGAGAGCGGTCAGCTGGAGCAGGTGCAGAGACTTTTAAACCATGTAATAGGACGGGCTATGGAGGAAAACTGTGAAAAGCTGAGCCAGGATATCGCTTATATGGTCCATGAAAAGCTTCTGAAAGAGATGGACTACCTGATGCGGGTGGCTGACGAGAAGGAGGACGAGCGGTTCAGACAGCTGGATGAGATGATACGTGTCTGTCAGAAGGACAACCAGTGCCGGATGGAAGCGGCTGCGGCAAAAATGCCGTTTCTTCGGTTTAAAAAACGGAAGTTTGGGCGGAATGGAAATAAGATTTAGAAGATTAAGGAAGATGAAGGAAAAGAAGGAGAGCTGTCCGGTGCATCGATTTGATGGGCCTGACAGCTCTCCTTTTATGCTTATTGATGTACAGCCTTTAGACCTTGTGGCAGCAGGCGAAGTGACCGGGACAGATTTCCCGCATGCAGGGTTCTTCCGTCCGGCATCTTTCGTCAGCCATATAGCAGCGGGTATGGAAACGGCAGCCGGAAGGTACGTGGGAAGCGCTGGGCACATCCCCCTCCAGTACGATTCGTTTTCGCGTTTCCTGGCCGGACAGAAGGGGAACAGCCGATAAAAGTGCTTTTGTATAGGGGTGGGCGGGAGAGGAGAACAGCTCCTCAGCCGGGGCATACTCCATCAGCTTTCCCAGATACATCACTGCTACCCGATCACTTAAATGTTCTACCACATTCATGGCATGGGAGATAAACAGGTAGGTAATGCCATATTTTTCTTTGAGATCCAGAAGCAGATTAATAATCTGGGACTGAATGGAAACGTCCAGAGCGGAAACAGCTTCATCGCATACAATAAATTTTGGCTGGAGAGCCAGTGCTTTGGCGATAGCGACTCTCTGGCGCTGGCCGCCGGAAAATTCGTGAGGATAACGGTCTGCGTAGACAGGGTTTAAGCCTACCTGAACCATTAAATCTTCCACCTGCTCTCCTGCTTCCCTAGGCGTGCAGCCCTTCTGCACTGTGAGAACTTCTGATATCAGATGGCGTACGGTTTTTCTGGGATTCAGGGATGAGTAGGGATCCTGAAATACAATCTGAATATCTTTTCTAAGGTTTCTAAGCTCGTTTCCCTTAGCAGCTAACAGATCCTGTCCCTGGTACATAATTTTTCCGCCATTGGGCTGATTCAGGCGCACAATGGCCCTGCCAATGGTAGTTTTTCCGCATCCTGATTCTCCGACCAGTCCTACAGTTTCTCCTTTATGAATGGTAAGAGATACATCGTCAACGGCTTTTACAACGCCTGTCTGCCTCTGGAACAGCCCGGAGCGGATTGGAAAGTACACCTGAAGATTTTGAATGTCAATCAATGTTTCCTGGTTCATTCTGTACCTCCTTATTGTGAAATATCTGATGGGCAGTGAAGCCAGCAGCTGACGCGGTGCCCGCCTTGTCTCGTTTCCGGCGGTTCCGCCTTGGTGCATTGTTCTGTTGCAAAAGGACAGCGGGGATGAAAACGGCAGCCGGAAGGGAAGTGAAGGGGATTCGGAACCGTTCCTTCAATGGTTTTCAGCCGTCCGCCGCGTTTTACCCGGATGCCGGGGATGGATAGAATCAGAAGTTCTGTGTAGGGGTGAAGAGGTGATTCCAGTACCTCTTTTAAGGAGCCCTCTTCTACAATTTTTCCTGCGTACATAACAGCTACCCGGTCAGCCATCTGAGATACAACTCCGAAGTCGTGGGTAATAAGCAGTATGGACATATTGAGCTCTTTCTGCAGTTCCTTCATCAGGTCAATGATCTGAGCCTGAATCGTAACATCCAGGGCAGTAGTAGGCTCATCGGCAATCAGCATGGATGGTCTGCTGGCCAGTGCTATGGCAATCATAACTCTCTGGCGCAGGCCGCCGGAGAGCTGGTGGGGGTAGACTTTCAGCCGTTCTTCCGGGTTGGGCACGCCTGCCCGCCTGAGAAATTCTACGGACTGGCTGTGTATTTCTTCCCGGCTCATGCCGGGATTGTGGAGCCGTATCATTTCTCCAATCTGCTTTTCAATCCGGTAAACAGGATTTAAGGAGGTCATAGGCTCCTGAAAGATCATGGAAATTTCGGTTCCCCTGATTTTTCTGGCTTCTTCCTTTGAGAGATCCTTGATTTCTCTGCCGTTTAAAAGAATCGAGTCAGCCTGAATCTGGGCCGATTTTGCCAGAAGGCGGATGAGAGAAAGGGAGGTGACGGTTTTTCCGCATCCGGATTCTCCTACCAGGGCCAGGGTTTCACCTCTGTCTATGTGGAAAGAAACTCCGTTGACAGATTTTACCAGTCCCTCTGGTGTGCGAAACCACGTACAAAGGTTTTCTACCTTCAGAAAGCAGCTGTCGGTCTGGCCGTCTTTTGGTGTGTTTTGTATATTAAAAGGTGTTTGCAGTTCTGTCATCTGAATTCCTCCTATTTTCTAAGCTTCGGATCAAAGGCATCCCGGAGACCGTCTCCAATCCAGTTGACAGAGAGGACAGTCAGGGAAATGGCAATTCCGGGGATTGTCGTCAGATAAGGAGCATTCTGAAGGTAATTTCGGCCCTGATTCAGCATGGCTCCCCAGTCTGGAAGAGAGGCGTCTGCTCCCAGTCCGAGAAAGTTCAGGCTGGCAGAGGACAGAATAGCGCTTCCTACAGACAGAGTCGTCTGAATAATGAGAGGACCGATGCAGTTGGGAAGAATATGGCCCAGCATAATCCGGCTGTTTTTAAAACCGGCGGCTTTGGCAGATTCCACATATTCCTGTTCCCGGACAGCCATTACCTGGCTTCTGGTCAACCTGGCAAAGTTGGGCCAGCTGACGATAGCTAAAGCAATGACGATATTTTTCTGGCTGGCTCCCAGGGCAGCCATAATAGCGATGGCAATGATGAGAAATGGAAACGATAACATAATATCCGTAATTCTCATCAGCAGAGAATCCAGCCAGCCGCCGAAGTAGCCGCTGATGCAGCCGATAAAAATGCCGGCGAAGGCAGATAAAAGAGCTACAGTCAGTCCTGTAAGGACAGAACTTCGGCCGCCGTAGAGCAGGCGGGAGAGGATATCTCTGCCATAGTCATCGGTCCCCAGCAGATGTCCTGGAGAACCGGGGGGCAGAAGCATATCAGCCAGTACCATATCTTTAACGGGATCGTAGCTGGTAAATAAAGGGGCAAAGGCGCAGAGTGCTACAATAGCTGACAGAATGAAAAGACCCAGCACTGCAATTTTGTTTTTGAAAAACTGTCTGGCCACATCCTTCCAGTAGGAGGCCTTTTTATTTGAGCTGTTAAGTTGTTCTGTGTGCATAAATCCTCCTCCTTTCCTTATTTGTCCAGCCTGATTTTGGGATTCAGCCAGGCGCAGATAATATCAATGATCAGATTTGTCAGGAGAAACAGAGCGCAAAGCACCAGTGTATTGCCCTGAATCATGGGATAATCACGCTTGGCGATAGAGTTCATGGCAAGTCTTCCTACTCCAGGCCAGGCAAAGATAGTCTCTGTTACAACCGCTCCCCCCAAAAGGGCGCCAAATTCGCTTCCGATCACTGTCACTACAGGGATCATGGCATTTTTCATGGCATGTCCGATGATGACGGCATACTCTTTCAGACCTTTGCTTCTGGCAAAACGGACATAGTCCTGGCTTAATACGTCCAGCATACTGGAACGGATCATACGGGTCTGTGTGGCTGCCAGACCTAAAGCCAGAGAAGAAGCAGGCAGAATCAGATGGGACAGAAACGGTCCCAGCCCGTCATCTATGTACGCCATTCCCTGGCTGGGAAGGATTCCAAGATTCTGTGAAAAAAAGATAATCAGCACCAGACCAAACCAGAATTTTGGCAGGGAGGTTCCAATGGTAGCCAGAAAGGTGGCAATGGAATCCCATATGCTGTTGTGCCGTATGGCCGCCAGAATACCGAGTGGGATGGAAATTAAAAGTCCCAGGAAAACGGCGGCCACAGTCAGCACAAGGGTAGCAGGCAGACGCTGCATAATCGCTGTGAACACGTCTTCGTCTGTGATGTAGGAGGTTCCCAGATCTCCTTTCACTGCATTTTTCAGAAAATCGGCATATCGAACCAGCATAGGTTTATCAAGTCCCAGTTCATGCCGTGCTGCTTCGTATTCTTCTTCCGTAAAGCTCTGAGTGTCTCCAGAACCCAGCATAATATAGACAGGGTCTCCCGGTGTCACATAGAGCAGGGAGAAAATCAGGAAGGAGATGACGAGCAGAGTCGGTATGGCCTGGAGAACACGTTTGGCAATATAGTTCCACATAGAATCGGCTCCTTTCGGTTAAGATGGAAAGGACGCAGCAGTCCTGCGGTGAGGCAGAGCGACGCTGCGTCCTGAATGTCTGTTGAGCGGTTATTGCATGACAGCCACTATTCCACAGTTACATTTCTTGTACTGTTGGTGAGAGAACACCACAGAACAGGAAGCTCTTCAAAATCTTTGACTCTCGTGTTCATTCCCAGCTGCACATATTCAAAGAAGCCGCCCATGTGGACGCAGTCCTTGATGGTCATAAGGGATGCCTCTGTAAGAAGTTTAGCTCTGGCTTCATCATCAAGAGTTGCGAAGGCTTCATCCAGTTTGGCATCCAGCTCAGGGTTTGAGTAATTTGTGCGGTGAGCTGTCATTTTTGATTTTTCAGAGTGGAAGAGCATGTTCATGCCGTCCAGAGTGCTTCCTCCACCCATAACAAATGCCTGTACATTGGAGGATTTTATATCAGAGGTCATGGTAGCGTATTCTGTTGGCTGAGGAATGCAGTTAATTCCTGCTTTTTTAAGCTCGGTGGAGACAATAACGCCGAATTTCATATTCGGATCTGTATTGACTGTTTTTAATACAAACTCCAGCTTCTGTCCATCTTTTTCATAAATACCATCAGAGCCGAGAGACCATCCTTTTGATTCCAACAGAGCCTTGGCCCCATCTGGATCATAGGCAGGGTAGGCCTCCTTCCATGCAGCCTCATCTGCTCCTGGGAATTCCAGAGGAATTGGTCCCCAGGCACGTTTGGCAAGAGTAATTCCGGCGTCATTGGCGAAAATAGCTTTTACAGCAGATTCTGTATCTACTGCCATCAGGATCGCTTTTCTCACATCAGGATCGGAAAGAAGCGGATCTTCGAAGTTAAATCCCATATATCGGTACCAGCCCAGCGGGTTGGCTAACAGCTTTACATTTTCTTTTGCAGCTACTGCCTCTAAATCGGTGGAAAGAAGCTGTACGGCAATATCGATTTCATTATTCTGGAGAGCGATAGCAGCTACTGCTTTGTCCGGAATAATTTTATATACTACTTTGTCAAGTCCTGGTTCAATATAGTAATCCTCATTTTTTACCAGCACAGTCTGATCGTCCGTAGCATAGGATTCGAACTTATATGGACCGGAGCCGACTGGATGCTTAGCCAGATCAAATCCATCGTCTACCGCTTTGGTGGGGAAGAGGTAGATATTGCTGAGAGCCATTAAAAACAGGGCTTCCGGCTTTTTTGTTACAAATTTAATGGTAGAGTCGTCGGTTACTTCAATATGATCAATGGATTCTGTCAGGCTGGAACGGCGGGCAGCTTCATTTTTTTCATCCATTACAAAATCAAACACATTTTTTACATCCTGAGCCGTGACAGGAATTTTTTCATCGCCGAACAAGTTGTTTCCAGTCTGCCAGAAGGAATTGTCTCTCAGATGGAATACCCATGTCAGCTCATCTTCATTTTCCCAGCTTTCGGCCAGGCCTGGGAGAAAGTTGCCTCGTGTATCGTACTCAATCAGAGATTCGTAGACATTCGACAGAATATAGCGGTCTCCGTCTGAAGTGGATTTCCAGGGGACGAAGGTGCTGACTGTGTAGGTGGTTCCGATAGTGAGGGTTTTTCCGCCTTCGCTGGTCTGGGCGGAGACAGAAGCATTTCCATCGTCTTTCTGCCCGGAATCAGCTGACTTTGGAGCGCAGCCAGTTAAAGCGATTGCCAAAGCGAGCATGGATGCTAAAATTTTTCTTCCTCTTTTTTTCATGATACTCCTCCTTTATTCTGGTTTTTCAGCAAGCGTATTGTGATAGATGACACCGTCAATCATAGTCATCCGGCAGAGCGAGAAATTACAGAATGGATGTCCGTCGAAAACAGCGATATCGGCATCCTTTCCTGGTTCCAGAGAACCGATTCGGTGATCCAGCTCCAGATTTTCTGCGGCGTGGATGGTGACAGCGCGGAAGGCCGTTTCTTCCCTGAGTCCTCTTCGCATCAGAAGACCGATTTCTACAGGAAGCCAGGCAGTTTTGGACGCTGTGTCGGCCATGAGACAGATTTTCACTCCAGCCTTGTCCAGTTCTCCTGCTGTCTCCAGGTGAATGTTGTGAGTTTCCTGCTTATTCGGTTCTAAAAGGAGAGGGCCGATAACGCAGGTAGCATGCTTTTCACCTAGGAAATCCTTAATTTTTGAGCCATCCGTTGCATGTTCAATCGAATACTTCAGATGGAATTCCTCTGCCAGGCGGATGGCAGTTACAATATCGTCTGAGCGATGGCAGTGAATGCGGACTTTTCGCTCACCGCGTACAACCGGAACGAGTGGATCCAGCTCAAAATTGAATGGAGGGGCAGGTTCTTTTCCTGCCTCTGCCGCAAGAAGCCGGTCGGAATAGGCTTTGGCTTCGTAAAGGGTTTTGCGTATGAGAGCTGCTGTTCCCATGCGGGTGGCAGGGGCTTTCTTTTCAGAGCCGTAAAACCGTTTGGGATTTTCTCCCAGAGCCATTTTCATCTGTTCACTTCCGGGAATGGCCATTTCATCGGCCGTGGATCCCCGCAGCTTCATGCTGATTCCCAGGCCGCCGATAGGGTTGGCTGAGCCGGGGCCTGTATAGACAGTGGTGAATCCTGCATTCCGCACTTTTTCCACTGCATAATCAAAGGGATTTAAGGCATCTAAAGCCCTCACATAGGGGGTTACCGGACTGCTGGATTCGTTTGTATCAGACTGCAGCATAGGCATGGTTTTCGGTTCTCCCATCAGACAGAGATGCGTGTGGCAGTCAATGAGTCCCGGCATGACGTAGCAGCCGGAAGCGTCGATTACCTCTGCGTTTTCCGGTATGGGGAGATCGGCTCCCACTGCTGAAATTTTTCCATTTTCAATAAGAAGAGTACCACGCTCAATCACACCGTTTGTAATTGTATTGACGGTTCCTCCTGTAATTGCAATCATAATGCAGTTCCTCCCTGTTTTTCTTTATACAGACGCCCGTTTAACCAGATTCTGAAACAGCAGCTTCATGCTTTCACTGTCAGGAACCATTTCCTCCGGGTGCCATTGAACACCAATCAGCCGTCCGTCAGGACTTTCGACTGCTTCTATAATGCCGTCCTCTGTCTGAGCTGAGACGCGCAGCCCCTTTCCTAATGTTCGGACACTTTGGTGGTGCATACTGTTAGTAGCAATCTGTTCTGTTCCAAGGATTTGAAACAGCCGGCTTTCTTTTTCGATTTGTACCTGGTGAAGCCGATAGCTGCGCCGCCCTGACTGACAGTGCAGAAAAGTTTCACACTCTCGCTGAGAATAGATGTCCTGATAGAGAGAACCTCCCATAGCAACAACCATCATCTGCATTCCCTTACAGATTCCCAGAGCTGGTTTCCGCTGTTCCAGAGCATACAGGAAGCTGTGAAATAGAAATTCGTCTACTTCTGGACGAATTTCACCCAGATTTGGATGGGGATTTTCGCCATAATAACGGGGATCGATATCCTCGCCTCCTGGAAAGAGCAGTCCATCGCACAGGTCAATCAGCTTTCTGTTTTTTTCCTGATTGCTGCTGACCGGTATGATAAACGGAACAGCGCCAGCTTCTGCTACTGCGTTTATGTAGGCAGCGTTTATATACTGCCTGTCTACATCGCCAAAGCTGCCCTGACGGCAGCGCATTGTGTCCGCAAATACCCCAATGATTGGGTTTCCCATGATATCCCTCCAGTCTTTCGGGGAGATATTCTCCCCTTATTTACTGATACTATTTGTGAGATATAATATGCAGAAAATATGCCAAAATATAAAAAAACAATAAAAAAATGTAAAAAATGAGATAAATAGAGAAAGATAGAGCAATACAAATGAAAAAATATAAAAAATGCTCAGGCAGGAAGAGCGTACAGGAGAAAAAACAGATGAAAATAGAAAAAAACAGAGGAAAAAAAGAGCTGTATGGAGAAAAAAGGGTGAAAATTGGGTAATATAGATGGAAATAGAAAAAAACTGGATGAAAATAAGGATAAAATGGGTGAAATGGTAAAACGGACCATGCAGACGGCTGCCATATGCGCTGAAAGGGCGGAGAAACTTTTCCAGGGGCTGCGAGTGCAGAGGAGCCTGGAAAAGTTTCTTCTCTCTGATTGCTGACTGAATTTTGCCGCAGTAGGAATACTGCCGTTTTTATGCAGGTTTGATATCAGCGCAGGATACGCCGTCCCTGTTCTGTGATACGCGTTCCGCTTCGCCCGGTGTGCTTTACTGCCAGTCCCTTTTGTTCCAGCCCGTCTAAAAGACTGCGGAGGTGGTATTCGCTGACAGGAGTGTCCAGGGATTCTGAGAGAGCCTGCCGCAGACAGCTGCGCCCTGCAGGCATACCGGAATCCTGTGCATTGCGGATCAGCAGCAGAAGCTGTTTTTCTTCTTCTGGCAAAAGGCTGCCTTCCAGATGCATCAGATAATCGGGAAGGCAGTTTTCGCGGCATTTCATCAGCTCAAAATATTCAGCTGCATTTCGAAGTTCCCTGACGTTTCCAGGCCAGTCATGGGCGAGAAGGATGCGGCGGACCCGCTCCGGTATTTCACATGGTTCGGATAAAAAGCTGGAAAACAGGAGAAGGATATCTTCCTTTCGTTCCCGCAGAGGGGGAATGGAAACGGGCAGGACGCTTAACCGGTAGTAGAGATCGCTGCGAAAACGTCCGCATTTCATTTCCTGACGCAGATCACGGTTCGTGGCGGCGATAATGCGGACATCGATGTCAATGACCCGGTCGCTTCCAATTCGCATAATCTGTTTTTCCTGAATGACGCGCAGCAGCCGTGACTGGAGTCCAACAGGCATATCGCCGATTTCATCCAGAAACAGCGTGCCCTTGTCTGCCTGCTCAAACAGTCCTGGCTTTCCGTCACGGCTGGCTCCGGTGAAGGCTCCTCGGACATAGCCGAATAGTTCGCTTTCCAGGAGATTTTCAGGTACAGCTGCACAGTTTACCGCTACAAACGGCTGATGGCTGCGCTCTGACAAGTGGTGGATGGACTGGGCAATCAACTCTTTTCCGGTTCCGCTTTCTCCCTCCAGCAGAATGGTCTTGCTGCCAGGTGAAAAGATTCGGACACTTTCCAGACAGCGGTTCATGGCTTCCGACTGGTAGAGAATATCCTGGATCTGATATCTTGCATGGAAGCCCTGCTTTTTGACCTGGCGGCTGCTCTTTTCTTCCAGCGATTTTACATAAGTAATATCACGGAAAAAATAGAGTTCCTGATAGACAGAGCTGTCATAGCTGAGTCTGTTTTTTCGGACCGTCATTTCACAAACCCCAAACCGGGCTGGTTCAAAATCAAAGGAATCTCTGGAGAAAAACTCCAAAAGAGATTCATCGAAAAGAGAGGAGAGACGTGTAACGCCTTCCCGCACCGGTTTTTTTATCATTTCACGGAATCTCTGATTGCATAAAACAATCGTTCCGTCAGGAAGAGTCAGAAGAATACCCAGATCCACAGATTCCAGAACGTGCTTCATCTGAATATTTTTCATAATTGTTTCTTTATAATATTGATTCAGTCCCCGGTTGGAATTTACAATCCCGTCAGCATAGGACAGCAGCCGTTTGGAAATCTCCTCATCTCCCAGCTGAAGACGATAAATAATATCCATAAAAGTGGCCAGATCTACACAGCGATCTCCGATATCAATAATCCGCTTAATAAAGGAAGGAACCCGGTCGGCCTCTCCTGGAGTGACGGCAATCGTGACATCGTCCTCACAGCTTGTCTGATCCCAGGGCTTTAAAATCAGATTATCAACATTTAAGTCATAGAGCAGATTGACAGTCTGCAGCGTATTTTCATAATTATCATTGACTACAAGAACCGGGGTCCCCTGGGGGATCTCAAAGAGCTTTACCAGATTTTTTTCGCTGATGGTCCGGCGTATGATAACAATATTTTCCGGGTGGAGGAGCTTTTCTTTGATTCTTTCAATCCGGTCTCCCAGAGTAAACAGAAGGAGATCACCATCGACTGACGGCATCCCGGCGATTTTCTCAAAGGTCAGCTTTTCAATTTCCGCCTTGCCGCGGAATACACAGAGCAGGTCTTCTCTGATTTTTTCTGCAATCCGTTCCCGGTCTGTGATAATAATAATGCGTTTCAATACTGCGCCCTCCTGAAGCTGTGTCAGCCTATGCAGGCTCTGTGATTCTGAATGTGTTATTATCACACATTTTACCGCAAAATTTCTGAAAATAAAAGACAATTCGCGTGTCTAAAAAAAGACAGAAATGTCACAAATGTTTGACAAAAATATTAAATTAATAAAAACAAAACGAAAACAATGAATTTAAAATTAATATTATAGACAGAAATGGGAAGAAGCTGTATAATATTTGGAAATATGTGAAATGAACTTATTCTTTTTATGAATGAAGAAAAGAGAGCCGCACTATACTAATATGAGGCCCAGACAGGTTTTGGAAAGATACAGACTTGAGACAGACATTTCGCATAGACAGGCAGATCCAAACAGAGGATCAGCAGCCGGGCGGGAGTTTGAGCTGGAACAGCTGAAAATAAAAGGCAGAAGGTGGTGAGAGAATGGTAAAGGAAACGATTCTGGCAGTACAGGAGGCAGAAGAGAAGGCAGCAGGATTGATAAGCGAGGCCAGGCAGAAGGGAAAGGAGCTGGCGGAGCAGACCCAGAAGGAGGCGGAGAACCGAAGAGAAAACGCGGAACGGGAAATCACAGAAGGCCTGGAAGCTGTAAGAAGTGCTGCTAAGCTCAAGGAGGATGAAATTCTTACGGAAGCCAGACAGGAAGCGGAGACGGAGATCTCACAGATGCGCAGACGCGCAGAGGAGAAATCAGGGGAAGCAGTTCATCTGATTACGGACATCCTGCTTAAAACGTGACAGATACCGCAGAAAATCCAGACAGGAGGGATGTGGATATGGCAGTTCTGCAGATGAAGAAAATTACCATCTGCGCTCTTTTAACGGATCGGAAACAGGTTTTAGAGTTTCTCCAGGGAGCTGGAGTTGTGGAAATTTCACGGCTGGAAGAAACTGAGGGAAGCGCTTTCCAGAGACCGGATACCTCTGCCAGGCGGCAGAGCTGCGAGAGGGATGCCTGGACGGCAGAGCAGGCTCTGGAGGTTCTTGACCAGTATGCTCCGGAAAAATCCTCGCTCCTTGCAGGGCTTGCAGGAAAACCCCTGACTTCAGGGGAGACATTTGCAGCGATTCAGGAAAATCACCGGCTGGTGATGGAGGACGCAAAGCAGATTTTAGAGTACAGCCGGAAGATAGGAGAAGAGAAGGCATCGATTGCCAAGCTGGAGACTCAGATAGAAGCTCTTTCTCCGTGGCTGCCTCTCGATGTGTCCATGCAGTGTTCCGGTACGGAAAAAACCACTCTTTTTATTGGAGCGGCAGGAGCGCAGACGACGCTGGAATCTCTTTACCAGACAGTGGCAGAGAGGGCACCTTCAGCTGATGTGGTGATTCAGCTGATTGGAAAGGATAAGGATCAGGTATGCGCCGCAGTTCTGTGTCTGAAAGAAGACGGGACGCAGGTGGAGGAGGCTCTGCGGGCAGCAGGTTTTGCCAGACCTTCTCAAAGCTTTGATCAGATTCCGGCAGTAAAAAAGGAAGAGCTGGAGGAGGAGATTCAGAATATCCGGGCAGAGATTCGGATGACAGAGGAAAAACTGAAAGCCTACGGCACTTCCAGAGAAAATATCCGGCTTTTGTCAGATTACTGCCGGATGGGAGCAGAAAAGTACCAGGCGCTGGGGAATATGCTTCAGTCGGGGAAGACAGTGCTGCTGACAGGATATATTCCTGAGCGGGAGGAAGAGAAGCTTCTGTCCCGTCTGAATGAGAGATTTGACCTGTATGCGCAGACAGAGGCGGTTCCGGAAGAGGAGGAAGCTCCGGTACTTTTAAAAAACAGTACATTGGCAGAGTCAGCGGAAGGAGTGACAGCCTCCTTCGGACTTCCGGCAAAGGGAGAAATGGATCCAACCTCCATCATGTCGCTCTGTTACATTTTTTTCTTTGGGCTGATGCTGTCAGATGCAGCTTACGGTTTGATTGTATTTCTGGCCTGCTTCATTCTTTTAAAGAAATTTCCAAGAATGGCAAGCGGACTGAAAAAATCGATTCGCCTGTTTATGTACTGCGGCATTTCTACCCTGTTCTGGGGCGTTATGTTCGGCGGATACTTTGGAGATGTAGTCAATGTGGTTTCCAAGACCTTTTTTGGAAGGGAGATCGGCATACCGGCCGTCTGGTTTACGCCTCTTGATGATCCCATGAAGATGCTTGTGATGTCCATGCTGTTCGGAGTGATTCACTTATTCCTGGGACTTGGACTGAAGGGCTACATGCTTTTAAAGGATAAGCGGGTGCTGGATTTCTTCTGTGATGTAGTGCTCTGGTACTGTCTTCTGACAGGGTTGATTTTAATTCTTCTTCCGTCAGAGCTGTTTGCATCCATGTCTCAGATGACCATTGTATTTCCGGAATCAGTCAATCTGCTGGCGAAGGTACTGACTATAGGAGGAGCTGTCGGAATTCTCCTTATGTCAGGAAGAAGCAGCAAAAATCCGGCTCTCAGGCTGGCTCTGGGAGCTTACGATCTCTACAACATTACAAGCTGGCTTTCTGATGTGCTTTCCTATTCCAGACTTCTGGCGCTGGGACTGGCAACCGGTGTAATTGCCTCAGTTATCAACCAGATGGGAAGTATGGCAGGAAACGGAATTTTTGGCGCGGTGATATTTATTCTGGTATTCCTGGTGGGACATGGCTTTAACCTGGCTATTAATCTGCTGGGAGCTTATGTGCACACCTGCCGTCTCCAGTATGTGGAATTTTTCGGGAAGTTTTATGAGGGCGGCGGCCGGATGTTTGAGCCGTTTTGCAGAAATACAAAGTATGCAGATATTAAGGAGGACTAAGTTATGAGTGAGATGGGTATTGTATTTGCATTGTTGGGCGCTGCAGTGGCAGTAGGACTTGCAGGAATTGGTTCCGCCATCGGAGTAGGAATGGCAGGACAGGCAGCCGCAGGAGTAGTGACAGAGGATCCGGGAAAATTTGCCAAGGTTCTGATTTTACAGCTGCTTCCTGGTACCCAGGGTATTTACGGACTGTTAGTAGGCTTTCTGGTGCTCTCCGGTACAGGGCTGTTAGGCGGAGGAGCTGATATGGGAATGTCCTTAGCTACAGGTCTTCTGTACTTTTTAGCCTGCCTGCCGATCGGTATCGTAGGACTGGTATCTGCCATCCATCAGGGACGTACGGCGGTAGCTTCCATTGGAATCGTAGCTAAGAAACCGGAGCAGTTTGGTAAGGCTATGCTGTTTCCGGCCATGGTAGAGACCTATGCCATTCTGGCTCTGTTAGTATCCATCCTGGCAGTCAGCGCGCTTTAATAGAAGGGAGAGACCGGTATGACGGGACTGGAAAAAATTACAGACCGGATTTTAGCGGAAGCTGCGGCTGAAGCAGATGAAATCCGGGAAAAGGCAGAGAAAGAGGCCGGTGCAGTCCTGCGGGAAGCGGAGGAGAGTCTTTTGCGGCTTCAGGAGGAGGCAAAGGAGAAGGAAGCTCTTGTAAAAAAAGAGCTGGAGGCGCGAGCCAGATCCTCAGCTGCCCTGAAAAAACGCCAGCTGATTCTGGCGGCTAAGCAGGAGCTGATCCGGGAGCAGATTGAAAAGGCCCATCAGAGTCTTTTACAGATGGATTCAGAAGAATATTTTTCTTTGATAGAGCAGATGGTTCGGCAGTTTTCTCTTCCGAAAGAGGGGGAAATCCGTTTTTCAGAAAGAGATTTAAAACGCCTTCCAGACGGATTTGGCAGGCGGCTGGAGCAGGCAGCTGCAGAACGGGGAGGCAGTCTGAAACTGGGTTCGGAGCCAGCTCGTGTAGATGGCGGATTCCTGTTAGATTATGGCGGAATCGAGGAGAACTGTTCCTTCCAGGCGCTGCTGGCAGCTAAGAGGGACGAATGCTCCGACCGGATTCAGAAGCTCTTATTTGAAACAGAATAGGAGGGAGGATCATGGCGGATAAGAATTATACGTATGCAGTCGCCAGAATCCGTTCGATGGAGACAACTCTGTTTTCCTCCTCTGTGATCGAACAGCTGATGGCGGTGAAAACCTGGGCCGGATGCCTTGATTTTCTTCGTGAGAAAGGCTGGGGAAGCGGAAATTTAAACGAGACAGCAGAAGAGCTTTTAGAGGCTGAGGAGGCGAAGGCACAGAAAACAGTGCGGGAGCTTCTGGGCGGAAATGACAGGATTCTGTCAGTATTCAGCTATCAGAAGCTGTATCACAATCTGAAGGCTGCCATTAAGAAGACTGCGTTTCCCGATTTTCCGGGAGAGCTGTACTATGACGGCTGCGGCATTGATGGGACAGAGATGGAGCGGATTGTGGCGGAAAAGGATTTCAAAGCCCTCCCGGAGCATATGCAGGACGCTGCCAAAGAGGCGTATGAAACCTTTCTCCATACAGGAGACGGGCAGGCCTGCGATATTATGATAGACAGAGCAGCGCTGGAAGCTATCTACAGTGAGGGAAAGCGAAGCGGAGAGCCGGTTCTTATGGCTTATGCAGAGTCAGTCACAGCAGTCGCCGACATTAAGACAGCAGTTCGTTCCCAGAAGACAGGAAAGAGCCTGGAGTTTATGAGGCAGAGCATGGCCCCCTGCGAAAGTCTGAATACAGAGCGGCTTTCCATGGCAGCTCTTTCAGGTATTTCAGCTATCTGCGATTATCTGGAGGGAACTTCCTACCGGGAAGGGGCAGAAGCTCTGAAAGAGTCGCCTTCCGCCTTTGAACGGTGGTGTGACAATCAGCTGATTGAGAGCATTAAGCCACAGAAATACAATCCGTTTTCAGCAGGGCCTCTGGCTGCCTATCTGTTAGCCAGGGAAAATGAGATTAAGACGGTTCGGATCATTCTGACCGGGAAGTTTAATAATCTTCCGGAGGAAGCGATCCGGGAAAGGATCAGGGAAATGTATGTATAAGATGGCAGTCGTGGGAGATTATGACAGCATTTACGGCTTTGCCGCCCTGGGACTTGACACATTTCCCGCAGACGGACCGGAGGAGACAGAGCAGGTGTTTCACAGGCTGGCTTCCGGAGAGTATGCGGTGATTTATATTACAGAGGCGGCGGCTGCCCAAATCAGCCACACAATTGAGCGGTATAAAGAAAGCCTGCTTCCATCGGTGATTCTCATTCCAGGTGTGTCCGGCAACACGGGCAAGGGAATTGAAGGAGTGAAAAAGTCGGTAGAACAGGCGGTTGGATCAGACATTCTGTTTGGAGGAGTCTAACAGAGTGCAGGAGGCGGCGTCAGGCTGCCAGTTGACAGAAAGGTGGGTGAAGCCTTCCAATGAGCAAAGGTGTGATTAAAAAGGTAGCGGGCCCTCTGGTTATTGCAGAGGGGATGCGGGATGCCAATATGTACGACGTAGTCCGCGTCAGCAGCCAGCGTTTGATTGGAGAAATTATAGAGATTCATGGAGATCAGGCATATATCCAGGTTTATGAGGAGACCTCAGGACTGGGACCGGGCGAGCCGGTAGAATCGATGGATATGCCGTTGTCAGCAGAGCTGGGGCCGGGCCTGATTACCAGTATTTACGATGGAATCCAGCGTCCTCTGGACGATATCATGAAGGCTACGGGAAGCAATAACTTAAAGCGCGGCGTGGAGGTTCCTTCCCTGAAACGGAATCTGAAGTGGAATTTTGTGCCCACAGTAAAAGCAGGAGATGCAGTAGAGGCCGGGGATATCATCGGAACCGTTCAGGAGACCATTGTGGTAGTTCATAAGATTATGGTTCCAAATGGCGTGAAAGGAACAGTCAAGGAGATCCGGGCAGGAGAATTTACTGTGGAGGAGACAGTGGCTGTCATTGCCACAGAAACAGGAGACCGGGAACTGACACTGATGCAGCGGTGGCCTGTCAGACAGGGACGCCCCTATAAGAAAAAGCTGCCTCCGGAGATGCCTCTTGTGACAGGACAGAGAGTAATCGACGCCTTCTTCCCCATTGCCAAGGGTGGTGTAGCAGCAGTTCCAGGTCCTTTCGGAAGTGGTAAGACAGTTATTCAGCATCAGCTGGCCAAGTGGGCAGAGGCTGATATTGTAGTTTACATCGGCTGCGGAGAGCGCGGAAACGAGATGACAGACGTACTGAACGAATTCCCGGAGTTAAAGGATCCGAAAACAGGCCATTCCCTGATGCAGAGAACCGTTCTGATCGCCAATACCTCCGATATGCCGGTAGCGGCCAGAGAGGCGTCCATCTATACGGGCATTACGATTGCTGAATACTTCCGCGATATGGGATATTCAGTAGCCTTAATGGCAGACTCTACTTCCCGCTGGGCCGAGGCCCTCAGGGAGATGTCAGGACGTCTGGAAGAGATGCCGGGTGAGGAAGGTTATCCTGCTTACCTGGGAAGCCGTCTGGCCCAGTTTTACGAGAGAGCCGGTCATGTGGTGTGCAATGGCTCAGAAGGCAGAGAGGGAGCCCTCTCAGCTATTGGAGCTGTATCACCTCCAGGAGGAGATATCTCAGAGCCGGTATCCCAGGCAACCCTTCGTATTGTAAAGGTATTCTGGGGACTGGATTCTTCCCTGGCTTACAAGAGACATTTCCCGGCCATTAACTGGCTGACCAGCTATTCTCTCTATGTAGACAATATGGGAAAATGGTTTAATGAGAAGGTATCCTCAGAGTGGATGGCATGCCGTCAGGGTATGATGAGTCTTCTGCAGGAGGAGGCAGAACTGGAAGAGATCGTAAAGATGGTAGGTATGGACGCTTTATCGCCTACGGATCGTCTGAAGATGGAGGCAGCCCGTTCTATCCGAGAGGACTTCCTGCATCAGAACTCCTTCCACGAGGTTGATACTTACACCTCTCTGAGAAAGCAGTTTTTGATGATGAAGCTGGTACTGGCTTTCTACGAAAAATCAGAGAAGGCATTAAAAGACGGAGCGGATGTTCAGGGACTCATTAAAATGCCGGTCCGCGAAAAAATCGGACGTTTTAAATATGTGCTGGATGAAAAGATAGAGACAGAGTATGAAGCAGTGACAGAGGAGCTGGAAGCAGAGATCGCCGATGTGCTCAGAAGGGAGGACTTCTAAATGCCGAAAGAATATAGAACCATACAGGAAGTAGCCGGCCCTCTGATGCTGGTGAGAGGCGTTGAGAACGTCACCTATGACGAGCTGGGAGAGATTGAGCTGGCAAACGGCGAGACCAGGCGCTGCAAGGTGCTGGAGATCGATGGAGGCAATGCCCTGGTACAGCTGTTTGAGAACTCTACGGGAATTAACCTGTCCAACAGCAAGGTGCGTTTTCTGGGAAGAACCATGGAGCTGGGCGTATCGGAAGATATGCTGGGCCGCGTATTCGACGGCCTGGGCCGTCCCATTGACGGCGGCCCGGAGATTCTGCCGGAGGAGAGAAGGGATATCAATGGCCTTCCCATGAACCCGGCAGCCAGAAGCTATCCTCAGGAGTTTATTCAGACAGGAGTGTCTGCGATAGACGGACTGAATACACTGGTAAGGGGTCAGAAGCTGCCGATTTTCTCAGCTTCCGGTCTGCCTCACGCCAATCTGGCAGCTCAGATTGCCAGACAGGCCAAGGTAAGAGGAACGGACGAACCCTTCGCCGTTGTGTTTGCAGCCATGGGAATCACCTTTGAGGAAGCCCATTTCTTTGAAGAGAGCTTTAAGGAAACAGGAGCCATTGACAGGACGGTGCTTTTTATCAACCTGGCCAATGATCCGGCTGTAGAGCGTATTGCCACTCCAAAGATGGCTCTGACAGCGGCAGAGTATCTGGCCTTTGAGAAAAATATGCACGTTCTTGTTATTCTGACTGATATCACCAACTATGCAGATGCCCTGAGAGAAATCTCCGCAGCCCGAAAAGAGGTTCCGGGCCGCCGCGGCTATCCAGGATATATGTATACAGATCTGGCGTCTATCTACGAGAGAGCCGGAAGGCAGAACGGAAAGACAGGTTCTATCACTATGATCCCGATCCTGACCATGCCGGAGGATGACAAGACTCATCCAATCCCGGATCTGACAGGCTATATTACAGAGGGGCAGATTATTTTAAGCCGTGAGCTGTACAGAAAGGGAGTCATGCCGCCCATTGACGTGCTTCCGTCCCTGTCACGACTGAAGGATAAGGGAATCGGAGAGGGAAAAACGAGAGCCGATCACTCAAATACCATGAACCAGCTGTTCGCTGCCTATGCCAGAGGTAAGGAGGCCAAGGAGCTGATGGTGATTCTGGGAGAGGCAGCCCTGTCGGATGTGGATTTAATTTATGCCAAATTTGCCGACGCCTTTGAGAAGGAATACGTTTCCCAGGGATATGAAACAGACAGAAGTATTGAGGATACTTTGAAAATCGGCTGGAAGCTGCTGTCGATTCTGCCCAGAAGCGAGTTAAAACGAATTGATGATAAATTCCTGGATCTGTATTACGGGAAAGAGTAGGGGAGGTGTGATGCATGGCTCAGGCTCAGGTAAACCCTACCAGAATGGAGCTTACAAGGCTTAAGAAAAAGCTGGCTACCGCTGTCCGGGGACATAAGCTTCTGAAAGACAAACGCGATGAGCTGATGCGCCAGTTCCTCGACCTGGTGAAGGAAAATATGGCCCTCAGAAAAGAGGTAGAGGCGGGGATTAAAAGCGCAAATCTAAATTTTGTCATTGCCAAAGCCGGAATGAGCGGTCCTGCCCTGAATGCCGCCCTGATTGCCCCTAAACAGGAGGTATATCTGGAAGCGGGAAAGAAGAACGTGATGAGCGTGGATATTCCTGTGTTCCAGTACAAAACCAGGACAGCAGATGAGAATGATATTTACCCTTATGGCTTTGCTTTCACCTCCAGCGATTTAGACGGAGCGGTAAAATCTCTCCAGGATGTGCTCCCGCAGATGTTAAAGCTGGCAGAGACAGAGAAATCCTGCCAGCTGATGGCATCTGAGATAGAGAAGACCAGGCGAAGGGTAAATGCCCTGGAACACGTAATTATTCCGGAAACCCAGAAAAACATCAAGTATATTACCATGAAACTGGATGAAAATGAAAGAAGCACTCAGATTCGTCTGATGAAGGTGAAGGATATGATGTTAGAAGAAGCCCATCATTATACGGAAAAAGCATAAGGTATAGAAAAAAGGGAAGGCAGAAAGATTCCGACGACTTACAGGTGGAGTAAGGAATCTTTCTGCCTTCCCTCAGTTTTTAAAATTCTCTGGCAAAACCGCTTTATGGCTCATAAATACCGTCGATGATCTCAAAATCTTTTGCTTCCAGCGCCTTTTCAACCCAGGCTCTGTTAGCAGTGCCGTTCTTAGCTGCCGCGAGCTTGCTCTCGTCTGCCGCCTGGAACTTTTTGGCGTCCTCTAAAATCTGCGGAGCGTCTTTTCTCGGAATTACGATGACGCCGTCTGGATCTGCTAAAATAATGTCTCCAGGATTTACGCTTACCTCGCCGCAGGCAATCGGAACATTAATCTCGCCTGGTCCCTCCTTGTATGGGCCGCCAGGAGTTGTTCCTGTGGCGTATACAGGGAAATCCCACTTGCCGATCTCGTCGATATCGCGGATTGGTCCGTCTAAAACAATACCAGCTACCTTCTTAGTGTGGTACAGGTATGCCATCATGATCTCGCCCATCAGAGCGCGTGTGTTGTCTCCCTCGTTGGAAACGACTAATACGTCGCCTTCCTGAGCGATATTGAGAGCTGCGTGAAGAGCCAGGTTGTCACCGCCTCTTGCCTTTACAGTCAGAGCCGGTCCTACCATCATCTGATCCTTAGGGCTGCTTACCAGCTTGATTCTGGGGTTCATCGCTGCGTTTCTTCCCATAACATCGCCTGTATTAGATGCCGGGATTGTCTTGAACTGCATCATAATCTCCGGATCTGGCATGTGTCTTTTCAGGTAAATTCTTTTTCCTACTGCCATAACAATATACCTTCCTTTCGCAGATTTATTTCTTAAGAGATTCATTTTTCATTGCCTTCATTGTATTCCAGAAAAAGCACAAAAGCAAACAACACTTTTTTATCATATTAACAAAATATTGTTGTTGAATTCTTTACACAGAGGCGCTGCTCTTTTATAATAAACATAAGAAATAACAAGAACATAAAAATATGAAAATGAGGGGATCCATATGAATTTGCAGAGTCTTTACTATTTTGTAGAATTGGCCAAGGAGCTTCATGTGACTCATACGGCGCAGAAGCTCTACATATCCCAGCAGAATTTAAGCCAGCACATTCAGAAGCTGGAACAGTATTATGGCGTCACCCTGTTTAACAGAAAGCCTAAAATGACTCTCACCTACGCTGGAGAACAGCTGTTAGCCGTAGCGACGAAAATTCTGGCGGAAGAAAACGAGCTGCTTAACCGCCTTTCCAATATTTCCACAAACCGAAAAGGCCATTTGAAGGTGGGAATTCCCGGCTATCGTGGGCAGATCTGCCTTCCGGAGATTCTTCCGCCCTTCTATGAGAAATGGCCCAACATCTCCATTGATCTGGTAAGCGAATCGTCCAGCATTATGGAGAAAAAATTATTTGACGGAGAGCTGGATCTTTTTATCGGAATTATGTATCAGGACAAGCCGAAGCTTAAAATAGAGCCGCTTCTCAACGATCAGATATATCTGGTCTGTTCTGACAGGCTTCTCCAGCAGTATTTTTTTGATTCCTGGGAGAAGGTGAAAAAGGAATCGCTTTTTGGCGTCGATTTGAAGAAATTTGCCAAAGTTCCGTTCCTGATGCCGAAAGCGCCTATGAAGCTGCGCCGCGTTGTGGATCAGTGCTTTCAGGAATCGGGAGTCGTACCTGAGATTAAATTTGAAACCCAGGTGATCGAGCTGTACATGTCCCTGTACTCCTATGATTACGGGGCTTTTTTCTGTACCCAGATGCGCATGCCCACGCTTTTATCCATGCATCCGGACGCCAACGCATTTCCTCTGTTCATGAACGGCCAGCCAGTTCAGCACCGCCTGGTAGCCGCATACCATGAAGAACGTTTTCTGCCGGATTACGCCCTGGATTTTATTAATCTGACAAAGCAGGTATTGGAAAAAATTGCGGAGACACGTCCGGGAGATGAATCTTATCGACTTTTTTAACAAGAAAAATTTGTCGACCCACCCAAAAAATAGATTGTTTGCCTTGTGATTGGCATATATTACAATACGGTCATAACAAACTGAAAAAAAGACAGTACCCTGTTTATTTGTCACAAAAAGTATTGTGACGAATTGACAGGGTACTTTTGCAGTGAAAAAGAAATGAAGTTAAGAGTCAGACTCCTCAGCAAAAGGGCGGTCCGGCCTACTTTCTGAACCATTCTTTCATGACCTGTATCACCTGAACCAGCTGGTCTTCGGCAATAATATAGGGAACCATAGCGTACAGATAGTTCAGAAACGGACGGCTGAATACGCCCCGCTCTCTGGCGAACTGCTGATATCCCTTTAGAACAGAGGCGTCTTTCACTTCGATACAGACGCAGCCTCCCATGATTCGGATTTCCTGGATTCTCTCGTCAGAAAAACCGTCCAGTTCTCTCCTTGTGATGGCCTCAATACGGCGGATTTTAGCCATGTAGTCCTGGGTCTCAAACAGCTCGATGGATTTGAGGGCTGCGCTGCAGGCCAGGGCGTTTCCCATAAAGGTAGGGCCGTGCATGAGGGCATGGTCAGGATGTTCATCAAAAAAGCCGCGAAAGACCTTTTCATTGGCAACAGTGGCCGCATGGCCAATATAGCCGCCTGTCAGCGCCTTTCCCAGTACCAGAATATCAGGCAGAACCAGATCAGATACAAATCGGTTTCCTGTCCGGCCAAATCCTGTAGCAACCTCGTCGAAAATCAGCAGAACGTCATACTGATCGCAGAGTTCTCTGGCCCGCCTTAAAAAGGATATATCGTACATACGCATTCCTCCTGCACCCTGGAGAAGCGGCTCTGCGATAAAACAGTTCAGACGGCTGTGATACTGCTTAAAGGCCTGCTCCAGAGCAGAAATATCGGTAGGAATGTGAATCACGTTCCGGCTGGGGCCGTAAGCCTTCAGGATGAAGTGGTAATCTTCATCATCCCCGGTTTCCATAGTTTTAAAGGTGTCGCCGTGATAGGCGTGTTCGAGAGCCAGCGTCATGGTTCTCTGAGTTTCGCCCCGATTCATGTAATATTGCAGGGCCATTTTCAGGGCTACCTCCACAGCCACGCTTCCTGAATCTGAAAAGAAAGAATAATTCAGATCTCCCGGCAGAAATTCTTCCAGCTTTTTAGCCAGCTTCCGGACCGGCTCATGAGTTAGCCCGCCTAACATTACATGGGAAAAATGGCTGACCTGGTCTATAATGGCCTGGTTCAGCTCCGGGTGATTGTAGCCGTGAATGACGCTCCACCAGGAGGATACGGAGTCTATCATTTTTCCCTTTTCGGTATATAAATAGACTCCCTTGGCGCCTGTAATGGAAATCGGCGGGGCCATGGTTTTCATCTGTTCGTAGGGATACCAAATCATGCTGTTTCCTCCTCATACAATGCTTGCAGTTCTCTGGCAGAAAGTCTTAAATCAGTGTCTCCGTCCTTGACGCAGGCAAGAACCTTTGTGCCTGTCATATACTCACACATGTGTTTGTTGTCCTCATGCAGGACATTTCCAGGCTGGTAATGGTTCAAAATAATGCCTTTCAAAGAAAGATTCTGCTGTTTCAGAAAAAAGGCTGTCAGACCAACCTGATTGATCGTTCCCAGACCGGCGTCTGCTACCAGAAGACAGCCGGAGCCGCAGGCCCGGATAATATCGGAAAGCCACAGCTTTTGGCCGTCAAAGCAGAGGGGACAGAGAATACCGCCGGATCCTTCCAGAGTAATATAGTCATAGCGACTGCAGACAGAGTGGAAACCAGACATGACGATTTTCAGAACTACAGGATTTCCCTCCAGCCGGGAGGCCAGATGGGGAGAAACGGCAGTTTCATAGACAAAGGGACACATTTCCTGCAGGGGCTGGGCAATACCAGAATATTCTTTTACCCACAGGGCGTCGCCGGGGATCAGAACGCCGTTTGCATCTCGTTCATTGCCGCTCATTGCCGCCTTGTAGTAGGCAGCGGAAACGCCGTTTTCCTGCAGTTTTTTCAGAATCAGGCCGGAAATATAGGTTTTTCCTATATCTGTGTCCGTTCCGATGATAAACAGTGTTTTGCTCATGATGGCCTCCTTGTTTTGTTAAATGATACCTCCCCTTATCAGGGGAATCAGTCGTTTCCCTAAAAATACTCCTGCAATGCACAGCAGAACATCTCCTGGAACTGCCAGCAGAAAACAATACAGAAACAAAGGCCAAAGGCCGATAGGCGTTCCAAGGTAAAACCGGCTGATCAGCCAGTAGTAGCTCATACCACAGAAATATACGATTCCCAGACCGGTAAAATTAGCGATGAAAAGCTGTCTGTTTCCGGGGTGCAGAGTATTGCCGGCCAGTGTGCCGGTAGTATAGGCGCCTGCGGCAAAGCCGATCAGGTAGCCGAAGCTGGGCTGAAGCAGGTATCCGATGCCTCCGCCCTGGGCGAAGACAGGCAGCCCCATAAGTCCCAGCGCGATGTAGATAAGAACGGCCAGCGAGCCTTTTTTGGCTCCCAGCAAAAGCCCTGCCATCATGGTAAATAAATATTGGAGCGTAAATGGAACTACCGGAACGGGAATTTTAATAAAAGCGCCTGCGGCGATTAAAGCCACAAACATGGCGCAGAGAATCATATCGTTCGTTTTTTTCTGCCTCAAAATGAGCCCTCCTGACTGATAGATTCCCCATGGAGGGAATCCGGAACTGTACTTACGAAGTATCTGTGTCTCAGAAACAATAGGTCATGTATACAGATACTGTGTTCATTCAAGATAATAACACATCAGTGCAGAATGTCAACTAAAAAATAAAATAAGTTTACAATTGGAGAGGGGAAAAATCACAGAAGGCATAAAAACTGTCCTTGACAGAACACAGCATCTACGAGATACTGGTTAAGGTTCAAAACAGCCGGAAGCAGGTAAAAGATAATACAGGAGGGCGCAAAATGATTCGAAATGTGGAGCCTGGCGATTTAAATGCCATAGCCAATATCTGGCTTGATACAAACAGGAAAGCCCACAGTTTTATATCATCAGAATATTGGGAAGGTAATCTGGAAGCGGTGAAGGAAATGTTTCCACAGGCGGAAATCTATGTCTGGGAGGAAAAAGGAGAACTTCAGGGCTTTGTAGGGCTGACAGGTGGCTATATTGCAGGCATTTTTGTCCGGAGTCAGAGCCAGGGCATCGGAATCGGAACCCAGCTGTTAGACAGAGCCAAGAGAGAACGGGAGGAGCTGAGTCTCCACGTATACAGGAAAAATGAGAGAGCGGTGCGTTTCTACCAGAGGGAAGGATTTCAGGTGGAAAGCGAGGACATAGATAAAAATACAGGCGAGGCGGAATGTCTGATGCGGTGGCGCAGATAAGCCTTTATGGGAAAATGGGATGTTTTATAATTATTTGACACAGCTATCATAACGTGATATTATGTAATAGAAAAATCTGTTTCAGGGCGAGGCGAAATTCCTCACTGGCGGTGATAAGCGTATGCTTCGAGTCCGCGAGCTCTGCATGTCAGGGCAGAATGGGTGAGAACCCCATACCAACGGTATAGTCCGGATGAAAGAAACGAAAATACAGATCTGTATTTTTTAAGTCTTGAACTCTGCTTTCAAGGCTTTTTTACTTTTATAGGATTGTTCCACGTACAGACGAGGAAAATTCTATCAGGTAAATGCTCCGCAGAATCAGATTCTTCATGTTTGATACACAATTACGTTCAGTAGGAGGAATATGAAGATGAACAAAACAGCAGCTGATTTCCCGCAGACAGGCAAGGCGCAGACTCTGCGTCTGGTGAAGATGAGCTCTATGGTAGCCATTTCCATCGTATTAGTGTACCTAATCCACTTCCCAATTTTTCCGGCAGTGGCATTTCTGGAGTACGATCCGGCAGATATTTCAATTCTGATAGGAACCTTTGCCTTTGGACCGGCAGCCGGGATCCTTTTAACCCTTGTGACTTCAGTGATTCAGGGAGTGACTGTCAGTGCAGGCAGCGGACTTTATGGAATTATTATGCACCTGCTGGCCACTGGCACCCTGGTGATGGTTGCAGGAACGGTGTACCATATCAGAAAGACAAGAACTTCCGCAGTCATTGGACTCGTTCTTGGCATGATGGGCATGGCAGTTGTCATGTTTGGGGCGAATCTGATTATCACCCCGCTTTTCATGGGAGTTCCCAGAGAGATGGTATGGAATTTAATGCCGTTTATTGTGGGTTTTAATCTGATCAAGGCTGGAATCAATGGAGCCGTTACGTTTCTGCTGTATAAAAGGATTTCAGGATTTTTGAAGAAATAAAGAGGATATAATAGGAAGAGGGAATGTTTTTGCGCTCCACTGGAAGTCGCTGAAAACATTCCCTCTTCCTTTATGTATGGGAAGGCTGCTGGAAAATTTCTTCTTCTCTCTTTTTGCATTGGAGTGGAAGTTACTGAAAAAGCTGCATGGAGAACTAATGATTTTCCAGCAGAATATCGGATAGATATTTAATTTCAGCATCAGGAATATCAATGCCATAGGCAGTTTCCAGTTCCTGAAAGGCTGATTTAATGTTTGCTATAGCTGCCTGTTCTGTCTGGATAAAATACTCTAAATTTCCGCAGGAAGTAATAGGCTCTTTGCGAATCAGACGTTCTACCAGACAGCTGATATGAAAATACAGACAATAACGTATTCGGTTAGAAAGAGAACGCTCTGTTATCTGTTCATAGTAATCAAGGCAATTTGAGATATTCATTAAAAGCCGGCTGCCGTCCAGAATAGTGATATTGCCTATCAAACGATCCAAAGACAGATTTCTGACAAGGTTTTTTACAATATCAGTAATTTGCTCCGGTTCTGCCACAGAAGAAAAGATGGAATGAATCCTGGGCTCCGCGTATTCTGCTGTTAACTCATGCAGATAGATAAAAGGAACGCCTGATATGCAGGGATTCATTACTCCAATAACTCCAATAGGCTCATATTGTTTTAACAGAAGAAGTTTTTCTTCCTCCTGGCTGATTTGATCATAAGGCATATCGATAATTCTCAAAGGGACAGTCTGAGGGATACTGTGGTTTAAAATATTTTTCAGTTTTTTTGAAACCCCTCCGGTAGGACAGACTGCTAAAAGAATTTTTTCCTTCTGCTTCGGCTGATGAATATAGCAGGGAAAGCTGTACTGTGGAGCAAGGGTTTCAAAAAAATGGCTGTTATGGCAAAGGAGAGCTTTTCCAAAGGAGGTAACCGTATTTACAGATGTACAGCCTATAAGTATAAAAGGAATTTGCAGCTGCTGGATAAGAGAAAGGCGTATCTCTTCCAGTTCTATCAAGTCAGAAAAGATTATGATTCCGCTTTGAATTTGAAAATAATCTATGTAAGCTCCCAGTCTGGCGGCATGCTGCTCGGCAGTTTCAGCCAGAGAAACACCAATTCCTGTGAATAATTCAAATTTTAAAATTTCATTGACAGTTTGACTGATGAAATCGGCCGTCTCCTGTTTGTAAGTTAAAATAACAGGCTGTAAAAAGAAATTTTCGTATTCCGTGCAGAGGCTTTTCAAAAAAAGGATCATTATAACATAATCGCTGCTGTTGAAGGATATATCAAGCTCCTCCTGGATTTTTTTGAAAACTCTGCCTGCAGCCATTGCTTCCTGAGGAAACTGCTTTTTTAAAAAACTACAGATGCCGGAGACTGCTGTTTCAGAGTATTCAGGCGAAAAATTAAGCCGGATATAAAAGAAAAGAGAGATAAAATAAAGCTCTTTTCTGGAAAATTCTATGTGAAGCGCCATAGAAGTGCCGCGGAATATATTGCTGACAATTCTGAAAACATAGTACAAAAGATTGGACTTGCTGTTTTCTTTTCCAAACTGCTCAAGAAAGCTGTGGTATAATTTTTGAATCAGGCGCAGGGCAGTATCTTCAAAGTCCTGGTTGCCGGAATCGGAAGGGCAGAAGGGAATTTCTGCAAGAGAGCAGAAAAACTGGCTGAGAGAAGCAGAATAACTTTGCTTTTCTGCAGCAGTTTTTAAAGGAGAGTATTCCGGAGAAATTAAAATTTCCTGAAAATCAGTTTCGCTGTCATGCTCAAAGGAAGCAGAAGCGATAACTGGTTCTGGAAGGTCGCTGATTTTGACACAGATGCACTCATTATTTCGGCTATGGGAATAAGCCTTGGCGCAGGTATATTTGACGACACTGAGAAGCCCTCCCGCATTTCCTTTAAAGGCAGCACTTAAAAGCAGGCTGACAACCTGCCGGGAGATAAGGACGCGTTTTTTTAACACCTTGCTTTCTCGATAAAAAAAGAGGGAAAGCAGCTGGAGTTTTTCTTCTTTTCCACGGTCTTCCAGAGAAGGGAGTGTTACAATCACAGGAATTCTTCTAATAAAAGTGTCTAAAAAGGAAGAATGTATGTCTTCAGTAGTAGCCATAATAATTCTGACATTGGCTTTTTGCCAGACTGCATTTTCACCAACTTTTCGGAAGATTCCTTTATCGAGGAAAATAAATAATTTTTCTTGATTTTCAAAATTTAATCTGTGAACCTCATCTAAAAACAGAATACCTCCATCGGACGCGGCCAGAATGCCTTTTGTATCGCAGACAGCTCCGGTAAAAGCTCCCTTACTGTGCCCAAAAAGATTGCTGGAAAGAAGCTCCGGGTTATTGGCATATTGAGCGCAGTTGAAAATGTTAAAAGGCGCATCTGGGGCAAGTATGTGATTGTGAATGGCAAACTGATGCATAAGCCCGGCCAGATAGCTTTTTCCAGAACCTGAGGGTCCGTGGAGCAGAATGGGAAGACTGTTGTCAGGATACAGAATAGAACTGGCCATCTGTTCAATCGGGCGTTTCAGGCTTCCGTTATACCCTACGATATTTTGGAAGATATCTTCATGGATTTGGATACTCTGGTTTTCTTCACTTAAAAGCTCCTGAATACTGGAGTAGGACTGTTTGCTCAAATAGAAAAAACGTTTGATAAATTCTTCACGATGCAAAAAAAGAACCGGGCGCGTATTGATTTTTACCAGGTCCTTTGAAGCAGCTTCATTTAAATATTGGCTGACGGTATTCCTCTTTATCTTGAATTTATCTGCAATGTGCTGTGAATTTAGATTTTTAAATAAATAGTCCAGATCCTTTTCTTTTGTTACGTTTTTGACATAATCAAGAATAATTTCTTTCAATATAACCACTCCTCGAATACATGTAACAGGAAGAAACTGCCTGGCTGTGTTACGGCCAGTTCAGTCTCTTCCTGTTTGTGTTGCGTTACATTTTGTGCTTCACTTACCAGGCGTAGGCTTCCGGAGCCTCTCCGCCCGGTCCGGGAAAGATGCGATCCAGTTCTTTCAGCACATCGTCTGACAATTTAATTTCAGCGGCATGGAGAGCAGATTCAAGCTGTCTGTCAGTTCTGGGACCGATAATAGGAGCTGTCACACCTGGATTGTGCAGAAGCCAGGCCAGGGCAACGTCAGCCTGTGATTCTCCAATATCAGTACAAAGAGATTCATACTGAAGCAACTGCTGTTTCTGCGCTTCTGAAAGATGCGCGGCAAATTCTTCGGCTCCCCGGCTGCCTGCATGGCAGTTCATCATTGTGCCGCTGAGATAGCCGCCATGAAGCGGGCTCCATGGAAGAAATGCGATCCCCAGTTCTTTTGCAGCGGGAAGTACCTCCAGCTCAGGAAGGCGGTTTACCAGATTATACTTGTCCTGCTCGCTGACCAGACCGAGAAAATTCCTTTTTTCTGCTTCGTACTGCGCTGTAACCAGGTGACGGGCGGCAAAGTTGCAGGAACCGGTATAAAGAATTTTTCCCTGGTTTGTCAGCCGCTCAAAGGCAGGCCATATTTCTGCCCAGGGGGCATGGCGCTCAATATGGTGCATCTGGTAGATGTCAATGTGATCCGTCTGAAGCCGCTTTAAAGAACCGTCGATGTGGCGGCTTATTTTGTAAGCTGAATTGCCGTCTCCATTCGGACCTTCGGCGGGATCTTTCATGTTGCAGTAGACTTTGGTAGCCAGTATGACCCGTTCTCTGCGCTGTCCGCCCTGAGCAAACCATCGTCCAAGGATTTCCTCCGTCCATCCGGTATGGTTATTTTCGTGTGTTCCATGTAGACTTCCATAGATATTGGCTGTATCGATATAGTTGATTCCTGCATCGAGAGCCATATCCAGAATTCGAAATGCGTCTTTTTCTTCTGTTCTGGGACCAAAGTTCATAGTTCCCAGGCAGAGCCGGCTTATTTTCAGACCGGTTCGTCCAAGATATGTATATTTCATATAGGCAGTCCTCCGTAAAAATAGCTTTTATTGACTGGATTACCACTGGCCTGCAGAGCCGAAAAGAATCATATATTCCTCTAATTTATCTCCGTATCCCTGCATTCCGGCAGTCAGCATTTTCCCATAAACACCGCGCTGATGAGGGTCGTGATCTGAAAGAAAATCAATGATATTTCCTTTGGCAGCATCGCTTAGATCAGTTCCGATATTTACTTTACTAATACCGTGCCGTACTGCTTTTTTCAGGTTTTCTTCTCCTGTGGAGGAACCGCCGTGAAGCACAAGGGGAACGGAGGTAACAGATCGAATGGCATCCAGCCGCTCAAAGTCAATTTTGGGAGTGCCTTTATAGTGTCCATGGGCAGTTCCGATGGCGATTGCCAGGCAGTCGGCGCCGGTAGCATGAATAAATTTTTCTACATCTTCAGGTTTGGTAAAGGAATCTATATTTTCCCCATCATTTTTCTGTCCAAACCCTACGCATCCCAGTTCAGCTTCTACAGATACGCCGACAATATGAGCGGCATGCACTACTTCTTTTGTTTCTCTTACATTTTCTTCAAAGGGAGCAGACGATTTATCCAGCATGACAGATGTAAATCCAGCGCGTATGGCTCTCATTGCCTGATCGAAATCATCGCCGTGATCCAGATTCAGGGCAACGGGGACTTCAGGGTTTCTTCGGCTGTAAAATTTAGCGGCTTCAGCCAGAAATTCAAAATCAAGAGGGCCTCCTGCATTCAGGATTACAGGTGAATGGACTTTTACAGCTCTGCTGAAAGCAGTTTCGATAGTAAGAGCGTTAAATACGCTGGGGGCAGGGACACAGTATCCCTTTTTCGTAGCTTCATCAAGCATGGTTTTCATATCTATCAGCATTTTTATCCTCCTATTTTTAATAATATTATGGCAAGTTAAATATAGTGAGCAGGACGTTCAGTCTGGTTATAAAATGCCAAGCGAACCTAAAACGACTCCAATAACCAGAAGACCGATTAATACATGCATGTATTTATTTCCCTTACGTTCCAGATACAAGTAAGATAGAACGACCGCTGTCAAAGGGAGAATACCAGGAGCGATCATATCGAAATACTCCTGAATTTTATAAACATCGTTTCCTATTGTCAGGGTTAGAGGAGTAGAGGCTCGTACAAAGTTTGCACAAATCGCTCCCATCATGAACATTCCCATAATGGAACAGCCTTCAATAATTTTCTTTATGCGGCTTCCCTTTAAAAGGGTGGCAATGGAATTTCGCCCTTGGTAGTATCCAAGCTGGAACAGCATGTAACCGATTGTGGTACAGATGAGGGCAAAAATAATAGGTTCTGCCATAGCTGCCAGGAAATTTCCCTCTTTGGCAGCAGGGAGAAACATGGAAACAAGGATAGGAGAGATGGTAAGCCAGTCAATGGTATCTCCAATTCCAGCCACAGGCCCCATTAATCCTGTTTTTAGTCCGGTGATCATTTCCTCAGGCACAGCGTCGTCATTTTGCGCTTTGGCTTCTTCGAGAGCAACTGTACTTCCCATGATGATGCTGGCCCAGTTTACATTGCAATTAAAAAGTACCATATGGCGCTTTAAGGCCTGTGCGAGCCGCTCTTTGTCTGTGTAAAGCTTTTCCAACGTGCGGCTGATAGCTACACAGAATCCGCCGCCCTGAAGCCGGTCAGTACTTTGGGCCACATGGCCGAACATATTGTAGCGGAACCAGGCAAAAAACAAGTCGCGTTTTGACAAAATCCTATCAGTCTTATTATCAGGCTGTTTGCTCATTTGTCTTTCCTCCTTTCAGCTGAATATAGATGATGGACGCGATAACAGCAAAGATAGCGCATCCAATAGATGGAAGCTGAAAATATTTTACCAGGAAGAATCCCAGGAAAAAGAATGGCAGATAATTTTTTCTTCCAATGACACGGACAGTCATGGCAAAGCCAAGGGCAGGCATCAGACCTCCGGCTACTGTAAGACCAGTTACCAGACGTTCCGGGATTGCGTTTACAACAGAGGTAACTGCAGACGGACCGAAATAATTGATCAGAGTAACGGGAATAATACCAAAAATACTCCAGAATCCGGCGGCATATCCCAAATGAATTCGTCGGAGCTTGGCAGCGTTTCCTTCTTCAGCAGCTTTGTCGCATCGGCTGGCGGCAAAGGATGAAAAAACCTTGGAGAGGTTAATCGTGAGAGTACCTAAAAGCCCAAAGGGAATCGCCATGCTGACGGCAAGCTCCGGGCTCATACCGGAAGCTACAGCTAAGGGAATAATGATACAACTGCCAAGGCTTTTATCTACAGTGGCTACGCCGCCTAAACCAGTGATAAGACCTAAATAAACAGTCTGGACATATGCGCCGACAATGACGGCTGAGGTTACATCTCCCATAATAAATCCGATGATAACGGAGAGAAACATGGGTGTGCAGCTGGCTTCCAGCCAAGAGGTATAGAACGGATTCCATCTGCAGAAAAAATACAGAATACCAATTAATAAAGATTGCAGAAACATCTGCCGCCCTCCTTTCGTTTATGCCCAGGTCTCTACATCAATCTTTTTTTCAGTAGGAACGGATTGCGCATATACCATTACTCCTCCTCTGCGCATTTCCAGAAGTTCCGGCATGTGTTCTTCGCTGAGACGGCTGGAGCGGTGAAGGATTTTTGTCTTTTTCTGAGGCGTTAAGTTGCCAATCTGCAGGCTCTCCATGGGAAATCCCTGCTTCCAAAGGCGGTATGCGGTCGTTACGTCTTTAATTAGAACAAGCAGTTTTGCATCTGGCATCTGTTCGTTTTTATACTGGCTGACAGCGTCATCCACCGAGTGAATCGTTACTCCGAGGGAGTCGGGAACAGCCATTAAATACACGTCTTTCATGAATGGATCGGAAGCTACCTGATCATCTACCACATAGATGTGATTGATTCCTCCTGTTTTAGACCACATAGTCATTACCTGTCCGTGAATGAGACGGCTGTCTACTCTTGATAAAATAATTTCATTCATAATGGTCTCCTTTCTCTATTAAGGCATCAAAGAAACGCGGTAATTGCCAGGCGTTTCAGCTAATTCAAAGGCTTTTTCGTAATCCTCAAGGGGAACGCGATGAGAAATCAGCTGTGCTGTTTTTACAGTTCCGTGGTTCAGATACTGGCTGGCCAGACAGTAATCTCCCACATTCGCGCCTCCTGTGCCGATGAGATGCCAGTTTCCATAGTGAATCTTATTTACGTCAAGATCTAAGGATGGGGACGGATATCCGGCTGCAAAGAATAAAATTTTTCCTCCGCGTCTGACCTGTGAAAATGCCTGATCTACTGCAGGCTGATTTCCTACCGCCATAACCACATGATCTACCCCCTGATGGAAACTGAAGCGATCAGCAAAAGCTGTAATATCTTCTTTTGCAGGATTGACAACATCGAATCCCAGAGAAGAGGCGACTTCAATTCTGTTTTCATTTACTTCGCTGATAAATACCCGGCATCCGAAGGCGCGGGCTACCTGGGCGTTCAGCATTCCCATATTACCGGCGCCAATCACAAGCATGGTATCATCCGGCTGAACATTCATTTTACGGATACCATGTACTGCTGTTGCCAGAGGTTCTAAATAGGAAGCTTCTTCAAAAGGAAGGGAATCCTCCATTTTAAACACCTGATGCTTAAACAGAAGCATATACTCAGCCATTCCAAATCCTCCGGTTACGCCGGGAAGAGGATGGATTTCAGATGTATTTTTGCAGTTTTTTGTGTTTCCTGAGCGGCAGTCAGAACAGTATCCGCATCCTGTAAAACCAACAGATACGTGATCTCCCGGTTTATATCCTTCCACTTCCGGCCCTACCATTTCAATAATTCCAGAAGCTTCATGGCCGGGAGCGTAAGGGAAGTGCTTGCTTCGTTCCCCCCTCATACCGTTCCAGTTCTGCCAGTCTGTTGTACAGATATTACAGCTTTTTACACGGATCAAAATCTGGCCTGCTTCCGGAACAGGAAGGGTATGTGTGCGAAGTTCCAGTTGTTTTACTCCATTCATTACAAGTGTTTTATATTCCATGAAAATCCTCCTCTACAATTTAATTTGCTGAATGCTGTTTCCTGCTTCTTTTAAAACAGCCTGAACCAGTTCTTCCCCCTGTTTTTCCTGTCTGTTGATCGCGCAGCTGATAAGGATGCTGAGGTTCAAACCTGCAATAGCGGGAATTTTTTTCTGTTTGGAGAAAAGAGCTACCGTATTACTTGGAGTTCCTCCTAACAGATCGACCAGAACGATATCGTTTTCATTTAACTGTGTCAGACGCGAAAATACTTTTTCCTGATAGGCAGTGACAGATATATCGCTTGTCAGAGGTATAAATTCTGTATTTTCCATTTTTCCGATTACAAGTTCAGCGCTTTTAATCAGTTCACTGCCAAAAAATCCATGGGTAAGGACTAAAATTTTAGGAAATGTCTGCTCTTGCTTCACTTCATTCTTGATAAAAACCACTCCCTCCAAAAAATAAGTTAGATTGCCTGATAGCGTATCAGACATACGGCCTGCCTTTTGCATATATGCTTTTGTCTATAAATAAAAGCATAAAGGATGCCATAAAGATAAAAAAACAAATTTTTTACAAGTAATAATTGATATTTACAGGTTTTATTGCGAAAAATAACTGATATTTCAGAAAAATATAAGAAAAAAGGATGGTGCTTCGACACTGCTTTGCCATATTTCGACACTAATAACCGGTTCCTCTGTGATAAAATCACAGACAGAACCGTCTTCTCTCTGTATAATAAAATCAAACTTAAGAAAAGATAATTCATAAGTCCTGGAGACAGAGAAAAAGGGCCTGTCAAGGCGGAAAGGAATAAATATGGAGAAAATTTTAACAATGGAAAACTTTGAGACAGAGCTTGCGGGAATGCAAAATGGAAAGGCTATGCTGGTAGATTTCTGGGCCCCCTGGTGCGCACCCTGCAGAATGCAGCTTCCTATTGTGAAACAGATGGCGGAGGACGGATATCAGGTGGGAACGGTAAACGTCAGCGAGCAGATGAATCTGTCAAGGCGCTTAGGCGTTATGAATATTCCGACTCTGGTGGTATTTAAGGATGGAAAGGAATATCAGAGATTTGTGGGGTTTCAGTCCCGCGAGACCCTGGAAAGCGCTGTAAAGCGGGCAGATGAAGCCTAGAATAAGAGTAAAAGCTTCAGCAGGAGGAGTGAGCCGAAGGATAAAAGGCCCGTTTCTCCTGCTGAAGCTTTCGTCAGGACGAAAATAGAATAGATAATCCGAAACTACTCCTCTACCCGATCCAGGGATTTCCAGCCAAACCGGAAAATAGAGACGATCATGGAAAACTCCGTGACGACCTCGTCAAGGATGCCGGCCAGAGAACCGGACATGGCGTTATAGGTAATCCAGAGAGGCGAATTGATAAGCATTCCGGCCAGCCTGATTTTCTGCGGATTGTGGGAATATCCTGCAATAGTGGATGCAATATTTGCCGCTACCGGGAGAATGGAGATCCAGCCGGACCAGGTGAGAACCAGGGTTATAATCTGAAGAAAGCAGATGATGGCACACATGCCCCAGCTCTTGGCAAATTTCCATTTTCCGCCCAGGCAGAAGGAGCGGAAGGTATTGATAATGTAGCTGATTCCGCCTGTCATTGCTCCCAGGAGAATCAGGTGAATCGTATAGATGAAGTAAGATAAAAACTGGATACGGAACAGATTTCGGTTGCTTTTGCACTGGTAGGAAAAAAAGAACAGTAAGGTTCCGGCGAATCCAATACACTGGATCACAAAATATCGCGTGGTCATGCTGCTTGTTCCTTTCTCAGCAGCCATTACAACGCAGGCTGCTGCTGACTTAATCTGTATTCAGGCCGGAGAAGGCCCTGATCCCAGTATACCAGCCATTGTCCCGGCAGGCAAGCCCGGAGAAGGCTTTAAAGCGGGATTTAAAGGGAAATAAGGGTGGAAATGAACAGCGCAATGTGCTAAACTGTCCATATTGTGAGTTATTGACGGACAGAAAAGTTAGTATGTAGGAGAAGGATTATGAGAGAGACATCACTGGTAATTATGGCGGCCGGAATTGGAAGCCGCTTCGGCGGTGGAATTAAGCAGCTGGAACCGGTAGGACCTGGCGGAGAGATCATTATGGACTACTCCATTCACGATGCTTTAGAAGCTGGCTTCAACGATATTATCTTTATTATCAGGAAGGATCTGGAGCAGGATTTTAAGGAAATTATCGGAAAGAGGATTGAAAAGATTGCTCCTGTGTCCTATGCGTTTCAGGAACTTTCAGATCTGCCGGAGGGATGTTTTGTCCCGGAGGACAGAAAGAAACCCTGGGGAACCGGCCAGGCGGTGTTAAGCGCCAAAGATCTGATTAAAAATCCATTCCTGGTGATTAATGCAGACGATTATTATGGAAAAGAGGCCTTCCAGACTATTCACGACTACCTGGTTCACACCATGGATACAGAACGGGAGGGGGAGCCCTACGATATCTGCATGGCCGGATTTATCCTGGCTAATACGCTGAGTGAGAACGGAGGCGTTACAAGAGGCGTCTGCTGCGTGGGAGAAGATGGGATTTTAAAGAGCGTGACAGAGACCTACCAGATTGAGAAAAAGGACGGAGGCCTGTCTGCGTTTGACAAGGAGGGAAATCCTGTGTCCGTATCAAGCGGACAGCATGTTTCCATGAACATGTGGGGTCTGACTCCATCCTTTGTGAAAGCTCTTGAGGAAGGATTTCCAGAGTTTTTAAAAGGACCGGGCGCGCAGGATTTGAAGGCAGAATACCTGCTTCCCACAATTATTGACCAGATGATTCGGCAGGGACGGGCAAAGGTGACAGTTCTGGAGACAAAGGATAAATGGTTCGGCGTCACCTATAAGGAGGACAAGGAGACGGTAAGCCAGGCTATCCGGGAGCTCTGCCGTCAGGGCGTTTATAAAGACTGCCTTTTTGAGACAGGCAGGTAGGAAACAGCGGAGAGGATCCTGCATATGATATGGTATAACTTTGAGAAGGAGCCATATTGTATGCAGGATTTTTTAGATGGTGATCCGGCTGCTTCCGGGCCGCCGGATACGGGACTTTCGGAAACAATCAGGGATTTTGAATATTTTTCCATGCTCTGTCCTGGAAAGCTGAGGGGAATCCAGACGGAAGTAAGGGCAGCCTGTGACCGGCTGGATTACAAGGGAAGCCCTATTTACGACGAGTATCCGGATCGCACAGCCATGGAACAGATCAGCAGGGAGATTGCCCGCCGGGTATCAGAGGGTTTATCAGAGCCGGGAGATTCAGCGCTTTATACGGCAGAGGTCCGTTTCTACAGCGGAACCGTCATTACAGGAAACCCGGCGCCTCAGGTGTGCGCCATGGAAGCAGGCTTTCCCCCAGGGGAGACAGAGGAGGAGAGGAACGGAGAGGCGGAACGACTACATATGGAAGGCCTGAATCATAGAAGAGAAGAAAAAGGGCCGGGTCCTGCCAGGCCGTGGGGGCCGCCTCCGCTGCCTCCAGGCGATCCGTGGGACCCCTGGCTGCCTCCAAATCATCCGGGAAGCCATAAAAATCCGGACTGGGGAGACATCGCAGCGCTTCTTCTGTTTTCGGAAATTCAGTGCAGAAGATGCCGAAACAGAGGACGCCGTTAAATAGATTCTTTCTTGTTAGAATTTAGGAGGATATGGTATAATTATAGGTACCAGCGTCAGCGTACGCTGACGCTGACCAGATGATTTCAATATTTGAGGATAAACAGCATGAAAAAAATCAGTAAGAAAGTATGGATGATTATGATGGCTGTCATAGCGGCTGCAGCTTTGTCTGTGGCTGCTGTGACGGTTTTAAAGGACAAAAAGCAGGAGAACGCGGCATATACGCCTATTGAAGACGGAAATATTCCGGTTGCCTATATGGAAATGGGGGGAAGGCAGATGAACCGCCTTCACGGATTTCTGGAGGACAGGAGAGAGTGGGCGGATCGGGGAAACCTGACAGTGCTTCCGGATAATCGGAAACTGACAGTGGACTTCTACAACCTGGACAGCCGGATTACGGGAATTCAGTATGAGATCCGCAGTATGGAAGACGAGAGCCTGATTGAGCGGACGATAGTTAAGGACTGGCATCAGGATGAAGGTGCGGCGGAGGCGGTGACGATTCTGCCGATTCAGAACTTAATTGACAAGGACGAGGAATATATTCTGACTCTTGCTATTGCCACAGAGCACCAGCCGGAGATTTATTACTATACCAGAATTGTCTGGACAGACGATGCCTATGTAGAGCCGATGCTTCAGATGGCTGAGACATTTTCAGACAATACGTTTCATTATGAGAATGCTTCTGATCTGACTACCTATCTGGAGACAGACCCTGCGGCGGATAACAGTTCGCTGGGACGAGTGACTCTGAAAAACAGCTTTGATCAGATTACCTGGGGCAATCTTTCTCTGGAAAAAACCGGAAATGTGGAAATGGAGCTGAAGGAGCTTCAGGGCAATATGGCCACCCTCTGCCTGAACTATGTGGCTGCCAGTGTCCCCAAAGAGGAAACAGACTCAGAGGAAGCGGAAAAAGAGCAGAAAAGTCCGGAAAACAGGGAGTATTACGATATTACGGAAAGCTTTACTATGAGATGGAGCGCTCAGAGAATCTATATGATGGATTATGAGAGAACCATGAATCAGATTTTTGACGGAAGTTCAGATCTGTATTCAGGAAAGAGGATTATGCTTGGAATCTCTGACGGCAGCGGTATTCAGGAACTGCGCTCTCCAAACGGCGGATACCAGGCCTTTGCAGTCAATAAGGAACTCTGGCTCTACAGCCGTGCAGACAATCAGAGCACCCGTGTGTTCAGCTTCCGCCAGAGCGAGACAGATGAGATGGCAAATCTTCAGGATTACGGAATTAAGCTTCTGTCTGCAGGCGATGATGGGACTGTCGATTTTCTTGTAAACGGCTATATGAGCCGGGGAAGCCATGAAGGCAGTGTAGGCGTTTCTCTGTGGCGGTATGAAAAGGGAACGAATACTCTGACAGAACGTCTGTATCTTCCTGCCAACGAAAGCAGCGAGGAACTGCTGATGGGCATGGATTCTTTAAGCTGTCTGAGCGGCAGCGGAACTTTGTATCTTCTCATGGGCAATACAGTTTACTCGGTGGATACAGCTTCCCATCAGGCTAAGGCTCTGGCGGAAGGCATGACAGAGGAAAACTTTGCCGTAAGTCCGAGACAGGAACGGATTGCATGGCAGGACGGAGAGGAACTGCATAACAGCTCCGCCGTTCACATCCTGGATCTGGAGACGGGAAAGGATGCCCAGATTAAAGCGCCTGAGGGAAGCAGTATCCGCCTTCTGGGCTTTGTGGGAGAAGATTTAGTTTACGGTCTGGCAGAGGAAAATTCCAGCGTAAAGGTAAACGGCCGTACAGTTCAGGGGCCGATGTACGCCCTGGAAATTGTGGGGAAGGATATGAATCTTCAGACAAGGTATGAAAAAGAAGGCGTTTATATTACAGATGTGGAGATTGAGGGCAGCCGGGTCCATCTGCAGAGAATGACCAGAGTTGGAGACAGTTATATGGCAGCCGGTGCAGATACTCTGGTCTGCAACGAGGAGGTGGAGGAAGATTCCATGGAAGGAATCGGATATCTGGCCTCTGAGGAACGGGGCCGGGTATATTTTGTGCAGCTGTCAGACTCTGTTTCCGGCAGCGTGGATATAAAGGTTCCGTCCAGGGCAGTGGCTGAGGAAAATAATACGGTAACTTTGGGACAGACAGATCGTTCCGGCAGGCGTCAGTATTACGCCTACAGCGGCGGCAGGCTGAGAGGCGTATTTGAAAGCTTTACGGACGCGGTATCGGCAGCTTACGATGGAATGGGAATTGTGACAGACGGGGATGGAAACATGTTCTGGTCCAGAGTAGGCCGGGCCGATATGATGACCATTCGAAACCCCGAGAGCCTTGTTCCTGATTTAGAGCGGTATCTGAAGGGCTTTGAGGAGGGCGATCAGGAAACCTCAGACGGAGGGGCAATCGTTGACGCAGGAGGCCTTTCCCTGAATCAGGTACTCTATTTCATCAGCCGCGGTTATCCGGTGGCAGCCTATACCGGCGATGGTTCCTATGCCGTTATCTATGGGTACGATTCCTATAATATTTCCTGCCTCTGGTATCCGGGAACCGAGCAGGCTTACACAGAGAAAATGGGCCTTAACGACGCGTCAGCCTGGTTTGAGGCCAACGGAGGAAATGGCTTTGTGGCGTTTCTGTTCGCAGATTAATGGGTATTCATCTTTACAAATTCTGCTGATATGTTATAATCAGTTAATAAAAAGTTCATGTTCTCGCAGGAACAGCGACAAAAAGCCATAAAAATGTAAGAGTTGGGACAGTCAGAGAGCATGGCGGACATGATCCGCCAGAGCTCTTCTCGCCAAATATAGATAGAGGTGCAAGATGGAACAGTATATTATGAAAGGCGGCAATCCCCTGGTCGGTGAAGTCACCATCAGCGGAGCGAAAAATGCCGCTCTGGGAATATTAGCTGCATCAATTATGACGGACGAAGAAGTTTTGATAGAGAACCTGCCGGATGTGCGGGATATCAATGTGCTGTTAGAGGCCATTGAAGAGATTGGGGCCAAGGTAGACCGCATTGACCGCCACACAGCCAGGATTGACGCGAAACATATCAAAGAAGTAAGCGTGGATGACGAGTATATCCGCAAGATCCGCGCTTCCTATTATTTTATCGGCGCTCTTCTTGGAAAGTACAAGAGCGCGGAGGTTCCCCTTCCAGGCGGCTGCAATATTGGAAGCCGTCCGATTGATCAGCATATCAAGGGTTTTCGGGCTCTGGGAGCTGAGGTAGAGGTAAAGAGAGGAGCCGTAGTGGCTCATGCCATTGACCTGGTGGGAAGTCACATTTATCTGGACGTAGTCAGCGTAGGAGCTACGATCAACGTGATGATGGCGGCGACTCTGGCAGAGGGAGAGACGATTATTGAAAATGCTGCCAAGGAGCCTCATGTAGTAGACGTAGCCAACTTCCTGAACAGTATGGGAGCCAATGTGAAGGGCGCCGGAACCGATATTATCCGTATTAAAGGCGTCAGAAAGCTTCATGGAACAGAATATTCCATTATCCCGGATCAGATTGAGGCCGGGACCTTTATGTGCGCCGCTGCCATTACCAGAGGCGATATTATGGTGCAGAATGTTATTCCGAAGCACTTGGAAGCCATTACTGCGAAGCTGATTGAGATGGGCTGCGAGGTGACTGAGTTTGACGAAGCAGTCCGGGTAGTAGGTAAGCCGCGCCAGAAGCATATGGATATTAAGACTCTTCCATATCCTGGATTTCCGACGGATATGCAGCCTCAGATTACAGTGACTCTGGCTCTGGCAGAGGGAACCAGCGTGGTGACAGAGAGCATTTTTGAGAATCGTTTTAAATACGTAGATGAGCTGTCCCGCATGGGCTGCAATATTAAGGTAGAGGGAAATGTAGCGATTATTGACGGCGTAAGAGGCTTTACAGGAGCTACAGTCAATGCGCCGGATCTGCGGGCAGGAGCTGCCCTTGTTATTGCGGGCCTGGCCGCTGAGGGCTATACGGTAGTCGATGAGATTGGATACATACAGAGAGGGTATGAAAACTTCGAGGAGAAGTTAAGAGGCCTGGGAGCTGTGATTGAGAAGGTGGATTCTGAGAAAGAGGCTCAGAAATTCAGGCTGAAAGTGGGCTGATATTTCTCTTGACAGGAGAGAGAGAATAGGATATCATATCAATCGCAAGTAAAGAATGCAGGATCATTTAGATACAAGTAAATAATGTGCGTAATATCCCTTATTCAGAGTGATGGAGATACAAAGGATCTGAGAAGTCACGGCAACCCCAGAAGAATGGAAGGTGCCAGCCTGAGCGAGGAACCGCAGACGCGCGGCAAATCGAGCAATAAGAGGAAGTGATAGAAAAGAAATCAAGTCCGTATTGCTGCGGACTTTTTTTTACGATAAAAACAAAGTTTTTATCGTAAAAAAAAGTCATAAAGATGCGCACAAATGCGAAACAACATTGATTTACTACGAAGAAGGAGGAACAACGTGGAGAAGTTACTTTTTACATCCGAGTCTGTTACTGAAGGCCATCCAGACAAAATGTGCGATCAGATTTCTGATGCCATTCTGGACGCTCTTATGGAGAAGGATCCAATGAGCCGTGTTGCCTGTGAGACGGCAGTTACCACAGGACTTGTCCTGGTTATGGGTGAGATTACAACCAACGCCTATGTAGATATTCAGAAAATTGTCAGAGAAACTGTTCGCGAGATTGGATACGACCGTGCGAAATATGGCTTTGACTGCGATACCTGCGGCGTGCTGACTGCTATTGATGAGCAATCTGCCGATATTGCCCTGGGTGTAGACAAGGCGTTAGAGGCAAAGGAAAATAAGATGTCTGATGAGGAGATTGACGCGATTGGAGCCGGTGATCAGGGCATGATGTTCGGCTTTGCGGCCAATGAGACTGAGGAGTATATGCCTTATCCGATTTCTCTGGCTCACAAGCTGGCCAGAAGACTGACAGAGGTGAGAAAGAATGGAACCCTTTCCTACCTTCGTCCGGACGGAAAGACACAGGTAACTGTAGAGTATGATGAGAATGGAAAGCCGTTCCGCTTAGATGCAGTGGTTCTCTCCACTCAGCATGACGAGAAGGTAACTCAGGAGCAGATTCACAAGGATATCAAGCGCTATGTGTTTGATCCGATCCTCCCGGCTCATATGATTGATACAAATACAAAGTTCTTTATTAATCCCACAGGACGTTTCGTAATCGGAGGACCTCACGGAGACAGCGGCCTTACAGGAAGAAAGATCATTGTAGACACCTACGGCGGATATGCCCGTCATGGCGGCGGCGCTTTCTCCGGAAAAGACTGCACCAAAGTAGACCGTTCCGCAGCCTACGCAGCCCGCTATGTGGCTAAGAATATTGTAGCTGCAGGACTGGCTGACAAGTGCGAGATTCAGCTCTCCTACGCAATCGGAGTGGCTCATCCTACTTCTGTCATGGTAGATACTTTTGGCACAGGAAAGCTTTCTGATGAGAAGCTGGTGGAGATTGTGAGAGAGAACTTTGACCTTCGCCCGGCAGGTATCATTAAGATGCTTGACCTTCGCCGTCCGATTTACAAACAGACAGCAGCTTACGGCCATTTCGGAAGAAACGATCTGGATCTTCCATGGGAGAAGTTAGACCGTGTGGATACGCTGAAAGCATATTTAAAATAAATCGATTTTATTTGCAGTAAAAAGAGGTATTTTCCGGCAGAGCAAGTACATGACGGCGAATGCCTCTTTTTTGCTGTGTGCCAAAGGAAAGAATATTTGAATAATTCGTGCTATTCTGAATAATAATTTTTAATATAAAATCAGAAGGGGTATTTTCGAAAAAGTTTGAAAATACCTTGAGTTTTATTGACAAAAGGTATATGATTTTGATATAGGAACGGATAGAAGGTATATACAGATACAGGAGCGTCGGCGGACCGGGGGAAGCAGGAAAAGTGCCGCTGTTTATATGCTGCCTGTGGATAAGATGGGGGTATCAGGTGTGAAACAGAACGTGTGCAAAAATCCGTCCCCAGACGAGCCTATGGCGTGTGAAGTTGAGAACAGCCAGAAAGAATCAGCCGGCGCGTATATTGTGGCGCGGGCGCTCTGCTACATTAAGGAAAATTACAGAAAGCATCTGACTCTGGCAGGGGTAGCGGAGCAGATTTTTGTAAGCCAGTGGCATTTGAGCAAGCTTTTGAACCGCCATACAGGGAAAAATTTTTCAGAGCTGTTAAACCAGATAAGGATTGACGAGGCTGTCCGTCTGCTGGCTGATCCAACCAGGCGGGTGGGCGACATTGCTGTGGAGGTGGGGTTCTCCGATAGCGCTCATTTCTGCCATGTGTTTAAACGGCAGGTGGGTGTATCGGCAAGAGAGTACAGAGTCCGGATGGAGCAGGGGACGTGCGGCAGGGAAGTCTGAGAAGAGGGACAGAAATTTTAGATAACTTTTAGAAATGAGCTTCCGAAAATATGGTATACTTTAATTAAAAATAAAGTATGCAGCGACAGTTAAAAATATGAGAAAACCATGCAGGCTGCGCAGGTTTTCTCATATTTTTGTCAAAGGAGACAACAGTATGAAGATTAAGACCCGTCTGGCTATCGCCTTTATTACGATTACCGTAGTTCCGATTTTTCTGATTTATGGCGCGATTACGGCTCTGAGCAACTATCAGATCCGCTCCTTCCAGAAGACTTACGGACTCAGCGAGCAGGTAGATCTGCTGTCGGGCAATTCCATGCAGGTGTTTAACCGCCTGACGATTAATTCTCAGAAGAAGATTCGGGACGTAGCTATGAACGACCCGGATCGTCTGGAGGATCCGGAGTATCTGGCTAAGGTGAACGAGGCGCTGCGGGAGGAGTACTCCTTTCTGCTTGTGAGAAAGGGGCTGAATATCATTTTCTCTGGGGATCCGGAGGGAGAGAAGCTGTCCTCCCAGCTTCCTCCGTATGGGGAGGATAATTCCGACGTGCTGTCAGGCGGCTTTTATGTGGATGGGGAGGAGCAGCATCTGTTAAAACAGATTGATTTTCAGTATGGCGACAGAAGTGGGGGAAGCGCCTTCATTGTGACAAATGTAGGAGAATACGTGCCGGAGATTAAATCCATGCTGAACGAGATGCTGCTTGTGGGGATCGCCATTATCTGCCTGACAGGCGGTATGCTGGTTATGTGGGTCTACCGGTCGATTCTGCGTCCCCTCCACGAGCTTCAGGAGGCCACGAAGAAGATTCGGGATGGAAATCTGGATTTTACTCTGGATGCGGAGAACGATGATGAGATAGGGATGCTCTGCCAGGATTTTGAGGAGATGCGTCTCAGACTGAAGGAGTCGGCGGAGGAGAAGATCCAGTACGATAAGGAAAGCAAGGAGCTGATCAGCAATATTTCCCACGATCTGAAGACGCCTATCACAGCTATCAAGGGCTATGTGGAGGGCATTCAGGACGGAGTAGCTTCGTCACCGGAGAAGTTAAACAAGTATATCAGAACCATTTACAATAAGGCCAACGACATGGACAGGCTGATTGACGAGCTGACTTTTTATTCGAAGATTGATACCAACCGAATTCCATATACCTTTTCCAAGATCAATGTAGCCGAGTATTTCTGGGACTGTGTGGAGGAGGTAGGCCTGGATATGGAGACCAGGGGAATTGAGCTGGGATATTTCAATTATGTGGATGAGGACGTTCTGATTATTGCAGACGCGGAGCAGATGAAACGTGTCATTAACAACATTATTGGAAATTCCCTGAAATATCTGGATAAAAAGAAGGGCATTATCAACCTTCGGATTACAGACGACGGAGATTTTATCCAGGTTATTATCGAGGATAACGGAAAAGGGATTGCGGCGAAGGATCTGCCCTACATTTTCGACCGGTTCTACCGGACAGACTCCTCACGGAATTCTTCCAAGGGGGGAAGCGGCATTGGACTTTCCATTGTGAAAAAGATTATCGAGGACCACGGAGGCAGGATCTGGGCTTCCAGCAAGGAGGGAATCGGCACAGAGATTCATTTTGTGCTTAGAAAATACCAGGAGGTAATTCAGGAATGAGCAGAATTTTAATTGTTGAGGATGAAGAGGCTATCGCAGAGCTGGAGAAGGACTATCTGGAGCTGTCTGGTTTTGAGGTAGAGATAGAGAATAACGGTGAGACAGGACTTAAGAGAGCGCTGGAGGAGGAGTTCGATCTTCTGATTCTGGATCTGATGCTGCCTGGAGTCGATGGATTTGAGATCTGCCGGAAGGTCAGAGAGGCGAAGAATACGCCTATTATTATGGTTTCTGCCAAGAAGGACGACATCGACAAGATCCGTGGGCTGGGTCTGGGGGCAGACGACTATATTACAAAGCCATTCAGCCCCAGCGAGATGGTAGCCAGGGTAAAGGCCCACATGGCCCGCTATGAGAGGCTGATTGGAAGCGGAATGCCGGAGAATGAAATCATCGAGATCCGCGGTCTGAAGATTGACAAGACGGCCAGAAGAGTGTATGTGAACGGGGAGGAGAAGAACTTTACCACCAAGGAGTTTGATCTTCTGGCTTTCCTGGCCCAGAACCCCAACCATGTATTTACCAAGGAGGAGCTGTTCAGCCGCATCTGGGATATGGAATCCCTGGGAGACATCGCTACGGTGACAGTTCACATTAAGAAAATCAGGGAAAAGATTGAGTTTAATACGGCCAAACCCCAGTATATTGAGACAATCTGGGGAGTGGGATACCGGTTTAAGGTCTGATTTCTGTATAGGACAGAACAAGAGGAGCATAAGAGGAACACGATGGTCTTGGAGGATATGAGAGAAGGGGGAAGAGGGCGCAGCAGAAAAAGAGTGCAGAGGGAGGAGGATCGCTCCTGCCTGGAGGCGGCGGCCTGTATCTTGATTCTGCTTATTTTTACAGGGATTTTGCTGCTTCTCCTTTTTCTCAGTGTGACAGGCAGTGCAGCTGTATACGGGGGAGCGGAACAGGTGTGGTTTTACGGCGATTCGCCGCTGTACCATCTACTGGTATTTGGGCTTATCACTGCTTTGGGAGTGATGATTCTCAGGAGTGGGAATACAGGAGAAAAGGCAGAACAAAGCCGGAGAACTCAGCTGGAGCGCCGAAAGCGATTCGTCCGGATTCTCGTCATTTTTTCAGGGCTTTATGTGATTTGGATTATGGGGACGATGTTTCGCCCAGCCTCAGATCAGAGGCTGGTGATTGACTGCGGAAAAGCTCTGGCTGAGGGAGATTTTTCGCCCTGGAATCAGGTGGGCTTTCGCTATTACTATGATCACTTTGAGGGCTATGCCTATACTTATCCCCACCAGAACGGCCAGATTCTGTTTGCAGCGTTTTTGTATCTGATTGTCGGGGAACAGGCCGCTTTTTTGTGGCAGCTTCTGAATGTAGTCTTTTTGACAATCGGTATTCTGTATACAGGAAAGATGGCAGCGGACGTTTTGGAAATGAAGAGAGGATACCACAGCCTTGTTTTTCTGATGATGGCGTTTCTGCCTTTTTCCTTTTACGTCACCTTTGCCTATGGGACGATGCCAGGCTTTGCCTGCTCTGCTGCAGCTGTATGGTATGAAAGGCGATTTTTAAAGGACGGACGAAAAGCAGATCTGCTTCTGGCGTCTCTTCTGATTTCGGCAGCTATCCTGTTTAAATCCAACTATATGATTGTGCTGGCAGCCATGATCATCTTTCTTCTGGCAGAATCGGTATTTCAGAAAAAGCTGCTTCCTCTTCTTGGCGCTGCCGCTTTGCTGTCTGCTTATCTGATAAGCCGCAGCCTGGTGCTTGGGGGACTTTCCATGGCAGCAGGTCATCCGGTGGAGGGAGGGCCGCCGATGCTCACCTGGGTAGAGATGGGCCTTCAGGAGGGCAGCAGGGCTCCGGGATGGTTTAATAATTACAACGTGCACATTTATCTGGATAATCAGGAAGACCGGGAGCTGACAGCTGCGGCAGTAAAACGGGATCTGAGCCGCACTCTCCGGTATTTTATGGAGCATCCTGACTATGGAGCCGATTTTTTCAACAGAAAATTGCGCTCCATGTGGACGGAGCCTACTTTTCAGAGCCTCTGGATTCAGGAGGTGAAGGGCTTTGGATGGCTGTTCCCCTCCTTTGCCAGATCCCTGTTTAAAGCAGGCGGAGCGGCCAATGAAATTTACTGGGAGCTGTGTAATGCAGTCCAGACGCTGATTTATGCAGGAGCGCTGCTGTTTGTGATTTTCCGCTTCCGGAGAGTGAAGTTCCAGGGTTTATGCTTCGCTGTTATTTTTATCGGAGGCTTTCTGTTTCATCTGTTCTGGGAGGCTAAGGGACAGTATACAGTTTCTTATTTTACGCTGCTGATTCCCTATGCAGTGCTGGGAATCCAGGACTGGCTCAAATGGGTATCGAAGGGGAGGTTTGTATGGAGGAGACATTAAAGGGACGGCGGCTTATAATCGTGGGCCTGACTCTGTTTTCCATGTTTTTTGGGGCGGGAAATCTGATTTTTCCGCCGTTTCTGGCAGCGCAGGCCGGGACGGCTGTATGGCCGGCCATGGGAGGTTTTTTAATAAGCGCAGTTGGCCTTCCTGTATTGGGAGTCATAGCGGTATCCAGATCAGGAGGACTTGACTGTCTGGCTGGCAGGGTGCATCCTGCATTTTCTCTGATATTTTCTATTCTGATTTATCTGTCTATTGGTCCGTGCCTGGCCATTCCCAGGACAGCCAGCACTTCTTTTGAGATGACTGTACTTCCATTTTTAGGCAGCGGGGAAGGGGCGGTTCTGTGGCAGCTGGCATACTCGGCAGTATTTTTCCTCCTGGCGGCATTGACAGCGTTCCACCCGGAAAAGCTGACGCAGTGCCTGGGGAAAATTATGTGTCCTGCTCTGTTAGGGCTGATTTTCATTATGTTTGCAGGCAGCATAGCTGCCGAGCCGAAGGCGCTTGCGATGCCGTCGGAAGCTTACAGCGGTCTGGCTCCGGTAAAAGGATTTCTGGAAGGATATCAGACTATGGACACCATAGCGGCTCTGAATTTTGGAATTATTATTGCTCTTAATATTAAGGCAGCAGGAGTAAAGGATGAGG
>CAUCIO010000002.1 GCA_958442925.1 uncultured Clostridium sp.
TACCGTTTACTCGTTCCGCCAGCAGTTCCGATACACGCTTAGCTACTAAAATATCTGCTCCCATCGGGTTCTGGGGGCCGTAAACTTCACAGGCTCCTGACGGCAAAATCACTGTTTTTGCTGTTTTTCTTCTCTCCTCAAATTCTGTCCAGGACATATCGCGTAAATTGTAAGTCATATTTCTTCCTCCTTTTTGATTTTAATGACCACACACTCTGTTTTCTTGCTTACCTAATACGCAATTTATGTGCCAGTTTTTCCTCCTTTCAAAATCTCTTCAAAACCCCTGTATTTCAGCTGTTTTTCGTGATTCTGCACCATTTTAATCGAGTCCCATATTTAAGACTAGATAAACAGTGGTCTCATAATTAAGACTCCTATTCTTAATTATGAGACCACTGTTATTTTCTCTTATTTTTGTTTCAATTTTCTATAATAACTGGATATACCGATTCCCAGCTGGCTGCAGATTTCTCCAACTTCCTTTTTACTGGGATGTCCTCCATACTGCGCGGCATACTCTTGAAGTACTTCCTGTTCTCTTTCTTCCAGTATCTCTTTCAGCGACCTTCCAAAAATCTCCTGTCTCTTACTGTCGACAAGCATTGTATCACTGGTGCAAGACTGAATTTCCAATCCTGCTGTTAAGCTTTTAATGATTCTGCTCGGTATGCTGTGTTCTGACAGATATGCTCCCGATTCAAATGTCATCATATATTCGATACAGTTTTCCAGCTCCCGCACATTGCCTGGCCAGCCGTATTCCTGCATCCGTAGGAAAGCACTGTCTGAAATTCCGCGAATTTTTTTCTGCAGGATCGTATTATATTTACTAATAAAATATCGCGACAGAATATAAATGTCCTCTTTTCTTTCGCGGAGAGGAGGAATATTAACAGAAATAGCACAGAGGCGATAATATAAATCTGCCCTGAATTCTTTTGTCTGAATCATCTCCTCCAGATTTCTGTTTGTGGCAGCGATAATTCTCACATCAATATCAACCGGCGCAGAACCTCCTACAACGTCTACCTTCCTCTCCCCTAAAACTCTTAGCAGCTTGGCCTGAAGAAACAGAGGCATTTCACCGATTTCATCTAAAAACAGCGTGCCGTGATTAGCCAGAAGAAATTTCCCTATTTTTCCTCCCCTTCTCGCTCCTGTAAAAGCGCCGTCTGCATATCCAAACAGTTCGCTTTCCAGAAGGGTCTCCGGAATCGCCGCACAGTTGACAGAAACAAACGGCTGATCCTTTCGGCTGCTGTGGAAATGAATCCTTCGGGCAAACAGTTCTTTACCTGTTCCGCTTTCCCCGGCAATCAAAACGCTAAAGGAATTTTTTGATATAATCTCTGTCCTTCTGACTAAATCACTCATTTTCTGACTGGAGAAAATAATTTCCCTGTCTGCATGACTGTTATCATCATTCTGTGTGATACAATTCTGTATTTTAGAAAATGGACAAAGGACACACAGAACCGTATCATTTCCATCATTCACAGGATAAGTCGTGATCTGAAGAGAATATTGAATGTCATTGATCGTTCTGTGGATCTCCTCAGTATGAGCCTGCCTGCTGTCTGAGCACCTCGCTTCCCCCACGCAGTTCACCACCTCTGCCAGAAGATGATTCTTCACTTCTTCTTCCTCGAAATGCAGCGCCCTCTCTGCATAGCTATTAATCTGTAAGACTTTGTTATCCTTTGAGAACAGAATAATGCCATCCTGAATAGTCGAAATAACCGAATGGAGCTGTTCACTGATCATCCGCTCCTGCTCATAAGCTACCGATTCTTTCAGCTTACTGGAGATCAAATCCGACAGAATGCCAAGATATTTTAATAATTGCTTCTTTCGTGTCAGCAATGTTTTCTGCTGTATTTCATCAAATGATGAAATTACAATGACTCCTTCGATTTCCCGCTCTCCAAAAATCGGATATAAAATCAGGGAATAATAGACACTTCCAGAGTAGTCATTCAGCTTTGACCAGTTATTAATATATTCTTCTGTATTCTCAACTATCATAGGTTCTCCTGACTGGATAACCCTGTAGGTATAGCTGTTTTTCCACCTCGTTGTCACATTTCCCTTTTCATCATACGCCATAATATCTGACTGCCAGTAAGAGCCAGTCCAGGCAATTCTCTCAAACGGCCTTGCATTCAGAACAGTCATATCCAAATTTAATACGGAAGAAAACGATTCCAGCAGCATATTCAGATACTGCTTCATATCACCCAGCTTCATCTGCACCCCCATAACGCAAAAATCTCCCCGGCATCGTTCCGGAGAGATTTGTAACTCTTTATTATTTTAATCCGCACATCCTGCTTTGAATGCTTTTCACAGACGTTACCCTTGCAGTTAACTCGGCCCAGGCTCCCTCGCGGCACACGAGAGCTTCCACTTAGTGCTGCTGCATTCCTGCCCTGACACGGTTCATGGATTCCCATTGCGCAAGACCCAAACTTCAACGCCACTTACAAGGGGCAGCTCTGCAAACAAGCACCCTAGGCAGAATATCACCCCTGCTATAGCGGATTGCAGGTACAGGGCACCGCTAACTCCCCGGCTGTGCGGAATCTTTATGACATAATTATATTTTATCAGCTAATTTAGTATACACGGCGGGGGCGTTTTTGTCAAGGCTGGCCCGGCCGACGAAATCCCCATTTACTTTCCATCATATTCATACTATAATAAAAAATATAACTACTTTTCAGAAAATATATCTTAAGTCCCATTAGAAAGGAGTATACACATGAATGAGAAAACCATGTTTCATCTGACCTATGGCCTGTTCGTTCTGACCACCAGCCTAAACGGCAAAGATAACGGCTGCATCATCAATACAGCCGGACAGGTAACAGCTGCCCCAAACCGAATCAGCATAGCGGTAAATAAAAGCAATTTTACCCATGACATGGTTCTGGCTTCCGGAAAATTTAATGTTTCTATTTTAAGCGAAGCAGCAGACTTTTCCATTTTCAAGCGGTTCGGCTTCCAGTCCGGCCGTAATGTCGATAAATTTGACGGCTATGAACATGCTGTCCGAGGTGAAAACGGAATTTATTATGTGACGGAAGGTACCAACGGCTTTATTTCCGCGCAGGTTGAACAAACTCTGGATCTGGGAACCCATACTCTGTTTATCGCCAATGTAACAGATATGGACGTTTTAAGCGATACTCCGTCCACCACCTACACCTACTACCAGAATCACATTAAGCCTAAGCCTCAGCCAAAGCCAGAGAGCGAAAAAGGCGTTACCATCTGGCGATGCCGGATCTGCGGCTATGAGTATAAAGGCGATGTTCTTCCAGATGATTTTATCTGTCCTATCTGTAAGCATCCTGCCTCTGATTTTGAAAAAGTTACCGGCTAGGCTGGCTGTCACCTGAAGAAACAGCAGAAGTGCTCAGTCCCTGTGCCTCCCTCTGCTGTTTCTTCCGCTCTTTCCCTTTCTCCCGCAGCTCCCGAAAGAAGTCCTTGAGCATCTGGGAACACTCTTCTCCCAGCGTCCCCACCTCTGTCTCCACCTGATGGTTAAAGCCGTCTTCATGGAGCAAGTCAAGCACTGACCCGGCACAGCCGGCTTTTGGATTCATACACCCAATTACCACTTTGGGAATTCTGGCCTGGACAATGGCTCCCGCACACATGGGACAGGGCTCCAGAGTCACATACATGGTACAGCCCTCCAGCCTCCAGTCACCCATAGCCCGGCATGCCTTGCGAATCGCGATGATTTCCGCATGAGCCAGTACATTCCCATCGGTTGTTCTCCGGTTATATCCCCTTCCTATTATTTTCCCTTCATATACGATAACGCATCCTATGGGAACCTCCTCCAGCTTCCTGGCCTTCCCAGCCTGCCGGATTGCTTCCCGCATATAGCGCTCCTCTTCTGTCAGCTTCTTCATAATACTCTCCTAATATTTCATTCTTCCTTAAGTATAGACCATACGGCCTTTTTCTGGCAATAGCGGAAAGCAAAAGCAGGAAGGGCAAAATCTTTAGTTCCGCTTGGCCTGCCGCAGGCAGAATGATATAATACCTGACAAGGAGGTTTCATCATGAACATATGTGGTTTACAAAAAACAACGCTTCTCGACTATCCAGGCCATGTGGCCTCCACCATCTTTCTGGGCGGCTGCAATTTCCGCTGTCCCTTCTGCCACAACAGCGATCTGCTGGACGGGCAGACGAAACATCCCTTCTCTGAGTCAGACGTGCTGGCCTTCCTGAAAAAGCGCTCCCATATTTTAGAAGGCGTCTGCATCACAGGCGGAGAGCCTACGCTGCACCTGGAATTAGAAGATTTTATCCGGAACATACGCGCTCTGGGCCTGGCAGTCAAGCTGGACACAAACGGCTACAAGCCTGACGTGCTGAAACATCTTTGCAGACAAAATCTGATTGACTTCGTTGCTATGGATATCAAAGCAGGACGAAACAACTATGAAAAAGCCTGCGGCCTGCCTGGGATCGACCTGACCAAGATTGAGAAAAGTGTTTCCTTCCTGCTTTCCGGTTCTGTAGCTTATGAGTTTCGTACCACAGTTGTCAAAGAGCTCCATTCAGAAGAGGATTTTATGGATATCGCCCAGTGGATCCGGGGCTGCAGCGCCTATTTTCTCCAGTCTTACCGGGATTCGGAACAGGTACTGACCTCCGGATTGTCTGCCTGTTCTAAAGAAGAGCTCCTGCGCTATCTGGACATCGTCCGCCCCTGTGCAGAAATCGTCCGGCTGCGGGGAGTGGACTAGCCTTTCTTAATCCCCTACCCGCACATCTGTATACCAGTACCCAAAGCAGTCGTCTCCTGACGGCTGTTTTTTTGACATGATAAAATCAGGAAAGCCAAACATGGAGGCCATATATTTTTCATTGGAACAGTAATGCCCCGGCACTCCCAGAAGATATCTGGGCTCCCCGTCTGGATTTTCCAGTCTCGCCAGAATCAGATAGCGGTAGCTGTAGTATCCGTGGAGCAGAAAACTGTTATTTCCAAAAATCCAGGCCTCTCTGGGGAGCAGCCCGATATCCTGAGGCTTGATTGTCAGAATTTCACAGCCCGGTTCATGATCAAAGGCCAGAATTTTAGGATATTTCCGTCTCAGTCTGGCCCACATCCTCTGGTGGCTGCATCCGTCATCCAGATCGTGAAGAGGAATAAAGGTCCTGTCATCCGCCTGAATGAAAGTATCCGTACTGCAGATTTGTTTAAGACTGTTCTGAGCAGCCAGGCTTTCCGCCCATTCTCTGGCGCTCTTTCCTCCGTCCGGCCTTCGGCGGGAACGGGGACTGGCGCTTCTGGGGGCAGTTCTGTCTTCTGCCTTGGATAAAGCAGCAGAAGGCGTATGTTCTGACGGCAGCGAATTTTGGCAAAGCAGCGTACTCCGTATACTTTCCGCTTCTCTTTCCTTCGGCTGATCTGCTTTTATTTCCTGCTCTCTTTTTTCCTCCTGCTCTTCTTTTGGCTCAGGCTCTCCGGCTTCTTTCTGCTCTGCCTTCGGCTCAGGTCCTTCCCTTTCTTCCTGTTCTGCTTTCAGTTCAGGCTCTTCTCTTTTTTCCTCCTGCTCTGCCTTTTTCTCCGATACGCATTCTTCCTGACTGCTCTGACTCTCCTCCTGGTTCCTGCCTGCGCGTTCCAAATCTTTCTTTGCCGTCTCGGCGGCGCTCATTGCCGCGTCCTCCCAGATGGTTGTATAAGAATGGCGCTCTTTTTCCGTGCCATGGATAGAAAGGCCATAAAACTCACGCAGCGGTCTGCCGCTTCCCTCTACCTGCTCTGCATTCAAAAGCGCCCGAAATTCCCCTGAGCCGTTTCTGGAAAACAGGGTTCCTATTCTCTGCTCTCCGTCTCCTGACAGCAGATATACTCCCAAAGGGCTTCCCCCCGGAAAAACCTTTTTTACATTTACAGTCAGCCGACACTGGCTGTTTCTCGTCTCCAGCTTGGCAAACCCCACATTTTTTCCTTTCAGCCCGCTTTCATATGTATAGATATATGATATTAACCTCTGATAATTAGACATGCTATCACTCCTTTGCTATCTATTGTATGCAGCAAAGTTTCGGTTCTATGACTGAAAATTAAGAAAGAGGAACGCTTCTGCGGCAAAATTCCTTTCCAACCCATGGCGACCCTCGCAGAGCATTTTTTATTTCATAGGATGCAGCTTTCTATGACACAAAAAAAGAGCCTTGATTTCTCAAGACTCTCTGTAATGCCGCAGACCGGAATCGAACCGGTACGAAGTTTAACCCTCGCAGGATTTTAAGTCCTGTGCGTCTGCCAGTTCCGCCACTGCGGCATCTCCTATGAGTGGTTTCCACTCTGAGAAACAGCGCTTTCACACTGTAATGGATGGAGGTGGATTCGAACCACCGAAGCGTGTCGCAACAGATTTACAGTCTGCCCCCTTTGGCCACTCGGGAACCCATCCATACGGTTTGTAACCGTGTTAGATAATATCATATTTTGACGAAAAAATCAAGCCTATTTTTCAAAAAATAATTCACCTGTATTTTTAAACCATCGATACAGATTCCACGTCTGGCTAAGCCTTCTGTTCAGCCAGCAGAACAGCTGCTCCTCTGGGCGGAAGAGTAATCTCCAGCACTCCGTCCTTTACCGGATAGAGCACCTGTCCTGCATTATAGCCTTCCTCATAGGTAAGCATACAGCGGCGAAGCGCTGTCCCATCAGTAATACCGGCCGGCCACACGGGAATTCTCACGGTCCGCTCGTGTTCCGATGTACTGACAACCGTCACCCCCCGGCTCTCTCTCCGGCGTTTTATCCTTCCGTTTTCCAGTTCAGCTTTTCCAATGGTCCAGCCTTCTGACACACGGGCATAAGCGATTAAATCCTGCTCTGCCAGAAGGCCTTTCACCGAACCTGTGCGAAAAGCAGGATGGCGTCTGTGGATTCCGGACATATACCTGTGAAATTCTATCAGTTCCTGATCCTCTCGGCCCCAGGGATAGGTTCTCCTGCAGTCTGGATCAGTCCATCCGCAAAGGCCTGTCTCATCCCCATAGTACAGCGTCGGCGCTCCCGGCCAGGTCATCAGCATCACAACTCCCTGTCTGAACGTACCGTAGCTGATTCCCTCGGAAGCCGCTTCAGAACCTGCCGAATTCAGCCTTCCCGGCCTGCGGTTCGTCCTGGTCATAAAACGGGAATGATCGTGGTTGGAAAGCTCGTTCATGGCGCTGTAAACAGACTGGGGCTGCATTCTGCACATATGGTAACGCATCATATCGAAAAAAGCAGTTCCATTTCCCAACAGCCCCTCGTTAAACTCATCGCTGTGCTTTTCCATTCCCGTCAGGAACCAGGAAACCGGCTCCATAAACGCGTCATAGTTCATTACCGTATCCCACTGGCTTCCATCCAGCCAGGGCGACGGGTCTCCGTAGTGCTCCGCCAGAATCACGGCCTGGGGATTAGCCTCCTTCACCGCATCCCGGAATCGCTGCCAGAACTGATGATTGAACTCACTGCTTCGGCCCAGATCTGCCGCCACGTCAAGACGCCAGCCATCCGCTCCAAAAGGTGGGGAAACCCATTTTTTTGCTACCTGCATCACCGCCTGGCACAGTTCCTCCGACTCCTCATAGTTCAGCTTCGGAAGGGTGGAAAAGCCCCACCAGCCGTCGTAGCTGTCGTTAAAGGGCCAGCCGTCCTGATTATTGAACTTAAAATAGCTGCGGTAGGGACTGTCCTCCGACACGTACGCCCCTGGTTCGTAATTACCTTCATGCTGATAAATCAGCTCCGCATCCATCCACTTATTGAACGATCCACAGTGGTTAAACACTCCGTCAATCATGACACGGATCCCTTTCTGGTGCGCCGCTGTAATAAATTCTGCGAAAAAGTCGTCGCTGGCCTTTAAATTGGCCGCGTCAGCCGTTCTGGCTGCGTATTTTCCTGCCATATCATTATCCATGGCGTCGGAGGACACCAGAAGATCCATATCCTCCTCAATGATCCCATAATGGGGATCTATGTGTTCGTAATCCTGGCAGTCATACTTATGGTTAGACGGCGACACAAACACAGGATTCAGATAAATGCACTCCACGCCAAGGCTCTTCAGGTAGTCCAGCTTATCCCAGACTCCCTGCAAATCGCCTCCGTAAAAGCGTCCTACATCCAGAGTCCCCGGAAGCTCATTCCAGTCCTTAGCCTGCTGCACCGGACTTCCAATATAAATGTATTCGTTGGTCTCCACATCATTCGTAGGATCTCCATTGCAGAAACGATCCACGTAAATCTGGTACATGACGGCTCCCTGTATCCACTCCGGCACATGAAAGCCTGGAATAATGCGAAAAGCATAGGAGGCCTCTGCCTGATCCGCCGCCCCCAGGCGGTTATAAAAACAGATTTCACTGTCCAGGCGTATCTCAAAGCAGTAGGAAACCGGCTCCTCGTCAACCTCCACACAGATTTCGTAATAGTCGAAGCAGCCCTCTGTACAGGCCCGCTTCATTCTCCGACGCACCTTCGTCTCCGGCTCTATATAAAAAACAGAATCAGCGTTCCCCCTGGCCGTCCGAAGCCTCAAACAGACTGTATCGCCGGCGTCAGGCTCATAGGGAACCCTGTAATCCCTGGTTTCATCACAAAACAGCGCTTCTCTATTAATCACACTCATCACTCCCTTGCCTTCTCCTTCCATTTTATCTGATTTTCCGGTATTGTACAAGAAAAACAGAATATTCTCCTCCCTGTTTGCAGATAAGTAAAAAGGCCAGCGGGGTAAGCTGGCCTTTTTAGGAGAAGGTATTTCGTTTTTATGGGGTGTAGCAAAAACTATATAATGTATTGGGGGGGTTACGTCTATTATAATAGCATAGGGCGTAAAATAAGTGTGCACAAACATGAATCAATTTCAAATATTTTTTTGTGCATAACGCGTAGGCCCACCTTTTCCCCCATAAACATCTCCCTCTATTTCGCACAAAAGCCCGGTTCCGGCTGCTGCCGTCCGGGCTTTTGAAACAGTTTATGCGTCCTTCTGACTCTCTGTCTGACTGCTCGTTTTATGTTCGATCCGGTTAAACAGTTCCTCGAATTCCGCCTGTCCGATTTTTTCTTTTTCCAAGAGCAGCTCGCTGCACTGGCTGAGCACTTCCCTGTGGCTGAGGATAATCTCTTTCGCTTTCTGATAGCACTCGTCGATAATCCGCTTAATCTCCTGATCAATGGCAGCGGCCACATCCTCTCCATAGGTCCTGGCATGAGCCAGATCTCTTCCAATAAAGACCTCGTTCTCATTGCTTCCATAGTCAATCATGCCGATCCGGTCGGACATGCCGTACTCTGTCACCATGGCTCTGGCAATGGCTGTGGCCTGTCTGATATCCTGGGACGCGCCTGCTGTAATATCGTCAAAGGCAATCTCCTCTGCGATTCGTCCGCCCAGAGAAACCATAATCTGCTGCAGCATCCTGCCTCTTGTAATATACTGCTCATCGCTTTCTGGAAGAGGCATGGTGTAGCCTCCTGCTCCTGTTCCCGTAGGGATAATGGAAACGGTGTGAACTGGTCCTACCTCAGGAAGCACATGGAATAAAATCGCATGACCTGTTTCGTGGAACGCCGTAATTTTTCTGTCCTTCTCAGACATTACCCGGCTCTTTTTCTCGGTTCCGATTCCAACTTTAATAAAGGCTCTGTCAATATCGCTCTGTATCAGATATTTCCTGCCCTTCTTGGCAGCGTGAATTGCCGCCTCGTTCATCAGGTTCTCCAGATCTGCGCCTGTAAAGCCTGAAGTAGTCAGCGCTACCCGGTGAAGATCCACATCCTCTCCCAGGGGCTTCGTCCTGGTGTGAACAGCCAGGATTTCCTCTCTGCCTTTCACATCCGGCCTTCCTACTACCACCTTGCGGTCAAAACGGCCTGGTCTCAAAATAGCCGGATCCAGAATGTCCACCCGGTTGGTAGCTGCCATTACGATAATTCCCTCATTGACACCGAAGCCGTCCATCTCCACCAGAAGCTGGTTTAAGGTCTGCTCCCTCTCATCATGGCCGCCTCCCATACCAGTTCCTCTCTGGCGGGCTACCGCGTCAATCTCGTCAATAAATACGATACAGGGGGCATTTTTCTTAGCCTCCTCAAACATATCGCGGACACGGGATGCTCCCACGCCCACATACATTTCCACAAAGTCAGAGCCTGAAATGGAGAAAAAGGGAACCTTAGCCTCTCCTGCCACCGCCTTGGCAAGCAGGGTTTTTCCAGTTCCGGGAGGTCCCACCAGGATGACTCCCTTAGGGATTCTGGCTCCCACTCCCGTATATTTCTGAGGGTCTTTCAGGAAATCTACAATCTCCTCCAGCTCCTCCTTCTCCTCATTTAAACCTGCCACATTGGTAAAATTCACCTTGCTGTCGCGGCTCATTCTGGCGCGGCTTCTGCCGAAATTCATCATTTTTGCATTGCCGCCTCCGGCGTTCCTCAGATTCATAAACATGAAAAATGCAGCCAGAAGTCCAGCGGAAAGAAGAATAGGGAGAATGATCGTCAGTGCGTAATTCTCCTTTGGTATCTCCTCCACCTCATAGGGTACGCCCTCTTCTCTGAACTCCTCTGCAAAGTCAGAAACATTCAGAACGTGAACTTCTTCTATGTCGCCTGATTTCAGCCAGAGCTGAAGCTTTCCCGTGCTGTTTTCTGCATCCGGACGGATTCTCGCCTTGCTGATTGTCCCATTTTCCAGAGCCACGTAGACGTCCTGCTCTGTCATGGCAGGAGCTGTCAGCGGATTGTTGGGGGATCTCATCCACATCACAACAAGCATCGTCAATGCCAGTATCAGGAGGAAAAATCCTCCCATTGGCTGTCGCTGTTTCAACGGTCTTCCTCCTTATACTTCCACCACACCGATGTACGGCAGATTTCTATATTTCTGATCATAATCCAGTCCATAGCCCACTACGAACTCATCCGGAATGGTAAAGCAGGTGTATTTTACCTGAACCTGCTTCTTCACCCTGCGCTCCGGCTTATCTAACAGAGTACACAGCTCAATGCTCTTCGGATTACGCTGCTTTAACACCTCGATCAGGTAAGCCAGCGTGCGGCCGGAATCAATGATATCCTCTACAATGATCACGTCCTTTCCCTCAAGGGGCTCGTCCAGATCCTTGACAATTTTTACGATTCCGCTGGACTCTGTACCAGATCCATAACTGGATACAGACATGAAATCCAGGGAAACTGACAAGTCAAGGCGTTTTGCCAGCTCGCAGGTAAAGAACACTCCGCCCTTTAAGATGCAGATCAGATGAACCGGACGTCCTTCGTAATCTCTGTTAATCTGAGCTGCTACCTCGCTGATCCTTTTATTTACTTCCTCTTCTGTTAATAAAACTCGAATATTGTCAGCCACAGTTGATACCTCCATCTACTTGTACTTTTAAAATTCTCTCTGTCTCCTCCGTTACCTTATAGTACTCGCTGATACGCCCGCCTATCACCCACAATACATGACTTCCCTCAGCTAACAGAGGAATACGCCCCCGCTCCTCCCTGGGGATTTTTTCATCGATAAACAGGGATTTCAGGCTTTTTGTACCTCCCCCTTTCAGGGTAATGTAATCGCCGGGAAGGCGGTATCTGACAGATAACGTATCTTTTATTCTATCATAGTCAAACCATTTCGTATACAGGTTTTTGGGAATTTCCCCCTGGTTTTCCCTGTCTGCCACCTCCATACAGAGGGAGGGAAGCCCTGTATCTGCCATTTTTTCTGTTATGCCTGGCTGAAGCTTCGTGAAAATCAGCCTGTCATAGCTGCGCTCTGCCCGCAGGCCTCCCGGCAGATCAACTCCCGCCCCGGTTCTGCCCTTTAAAAGCGACAGAACCGACTCAATATGGCCGGATGTGATATCTTTAAGGGGCCATTTCTTCCTTTTAAAAACCGCCTGCACTGTGTAGGCTGCCTCGATGTGAGCGAGGGACAGAAGGCCAGAAGCGGAAAGAGAGGCCCTCTTTGCTTTCTGCCCTGTCCTTTGCCCTGTTTCTGAATCCTCTGTTTCCAGAAGCATATCCAGCAGACCTTCCGCCCGTTCCTCGAAAAAACGGTTCGCCTCCCCTATCAGTTCTCCCGCCTTTCTGATGTGTCCGGCCGCCCCCTGGTTGATCTCCTGAACTGCCATGGGAAGCAGCTGATTTCTAATCTTGTTTCTGGCATAGTCATTTTCCAGATTGGTGGAATCTGTCACAAAGGAAAGCCCCTTTTCCTCCAGATAATCTGTAATTTCCTTCCGCTCTGCACAGAGAAGAGGACGGATAATATTGTCCCGCACCGGAGGAATTCCAGAAAGGCCTCTCAGGCCGCTGCCTCGAAAGAGCTGGTACAGGATCGTTTCCGCGCTGTCGTCTCCGTGATGGGCTACTGCAATTTTGACTTCCGCCTCTTTCCCATCTTCGTCAAGCTCTGCGCAGCCCTCTTCCCGAAGCTCCTGCTTCCACTGCCTTGCCTCTTTCTCAAATGCCTCATACCGAAGCATCCGGCCTGCCTCCTCCTCGGACACCCGCCGTTGCTTTGCCTCCTCCTTCACATTAGCAGAGATCAGGCAAAAGGGAACTGAAAGGCTGCGGCACAGGCTTTCTGAAAATGACGCATCCCGGTCTGCCTCTCCGCCGCGAAGGCCGTGGTGGACATGGACAGCCCGAAGCTCCAGCTGGTACTCCTTCTTGAATTCTGTAAGCAGACTCAGCAGGCATACAGAATCTGCTCCGCCCGACAGTCCAACCACCACCCGCTGTCCCTGTTCCAGCATACTGTGGCTCCTTATATAGGACAGCACCTTTTCTTCCAGACTCATTTTCTGTTCCTCCTCTGTACCTCTTCCCTTACGGGTATTTTCCCATCCTTCTGTCTGCTTCCTCAGCCTGTTTTCCACTGGCAGCCCTATTTCTCAAAAATGCCTCCCACCAGTACCGTCATATCGTCCGCCGGTTCCTCTGAAAAAGACAGGGCGAAGCTCAAAATTTCATCTGCCATATCCTGTGGATTCCCTGGTTCCAGCTCCTCTAAATACTGACAGAAAGTCTCCTCCTTCTCCTCCCCTGAAAAAGCTTCCAGCACGCCATCGCTGACCATAATAACCCTGTCATTGTCCCACAGTTTTCTGGAGACAAGGGCCGGTTCCACCGGATTCATAACCCCCATCGGCACGCTGCCCGGCTCAATCATCTCAATGCCTTCCTGCCCCATAAGAAAGGTTCCCACTGCTCCCAGCTTCATGCTTTCCAGAACTCCTGTACACAGATCGATACAGCACAGATCCAAGGTAGCTGGATTCTGCTCCATTCCCGCCAACAGGAGCACCGTATTCACAAGCTTTAACGCTGCTCTGGCAGAAAATCCCGTTTCCAGAAGCTGTTCTGTCAGCTCCACCGCCCTGGCGCTGTCAGCCAGGGCTGCAGCTCCGCTACCCATGCCGTCTGACAGGCTCATAATTACCTGGTGGGGAAGCCCTTCACTGAAGGTAAAGCTGTCGCCGGAGATCACCTCCCCTCCCCGCACAGCCTTTGCCACGCCGTGGATCATCTGATATTTCCCTTCCTCCACGAAGCGGAAGGTATCCGTTCTTTTCGTAACAATGCTTTTTGTATCCCTGGAAACGCTCCAGCGGCGGCCTCCTGCCGCTCTGGACAGGATATCTGAGGCATCCCTGGAAGTAACGCATTTTCCTCCTATGGTTCTCATAGTCAGATAAGCCTCCTTCTGGTCGTTTTCATACTCCAGCATCAGCATATTTTCCACTTTTATGTGATGGCGGCGGAAGAGATACCGGATGGAATCCTCATAATGTCCCGTCACATCCATGGCCCGCTCCATCTGGCCGGAAAATTCTTCTAAAATAGACGCCATTTCCCGGAACTGTACAATCACCGCATCCCGGCTTTCCAGAAATCTGTTTTTCCAGGTTAGATTCATGGTAGCCCGTCCCAGATTTCTGTTGAGCTGGTTCAAATACTCCTCCTGTCTGCGGCAGGATTCGTTAAACAGGCGGGGCATGTCCTCCCCATCCACTCTGCCCTTCTGCTCAAAAGCCCGGAGCAGGTAGTACAGATAATAGCTTCCTTCTTTTTTTCCTGTCTCGTACAGATTGCAGCGGCTGCACCCGCCGCATACCATGGAAGCCGCTGTCTGCATGGCCGCCATCCCCTCGTCAAAGCTCAGCCTTCTGCCGGATCCCGCTTCATCAGTAAAGGCTCTGGCAAGTCCGCTCAGAGAACAGGCCATTTCCCTCAGCCGCTTCGCTGTGTAGACGTTTACCTCCGCCATATCTCTATGTAATTTCTTTCCAATCATAAAAATCCCTCCTGACCTGCGTGAACTTCATTATATACAGGCCGGAGGGAAATATTTGTCAAATCAGGAGCGGTTTCCGAAAAACTTTCCGACAGAATTCCCCTCTATTTTTCCGGTTTCAGGAGAATTTCGTCCTTGTTTACCAGTCCCAGCTTTTCCTTGGCAACTTTCTCAATGTATTCTTTTGTCTGAACGTAAATCCGGTATTCCTCCAGTTCCTTCGCCCTCTGCTCTTCCTCTGTCTTCTGTTTCTCCAGCTGCTCCTCCTTCAGGCGGTACTGGAGCTCTTTCTCTTTCATGGGAATACCGCTTAAATGAACCGTGACAGCCAGGCTCAGCACTACCAGAGTGATCCCCATAAGCGCCAGACGGTTGGCGGCTTTTTCTTTCTTCCTTTTCCCGGCCATTCTGTCCTGTCTGCCCATATGTCCCATCTCCTTCTCGCAGTTTACTTCTTTTTCATTTTAAAATATTTTTTCAACTTTTTCAATAGGGTGAACAGCAGATGGCTGGCCGTTTTATCATAAAAAACCATTCCAATCAGCACAGAGGCAATCATATAAGCCCTCATTTCCCCATCGTTTCTGCTGCGAAACAGAAAAAAAGCGGAAAATCCCGCTCCCAGCCAGTAAAACAGATCCTCCAGGCCTGTCCAAAAAGGAGTGTGGCGGACAAACAGGCGGAACAGCCTAAATACATCGTAAGCCATCATCAGAACGATTCCCATTGTCAGTGCGGCTGCTATGCAGGACAGTTCAGTGTATATTGTATCCATACACACCGCCTACTTAAACAGCCTTGCAAACAGGGATTCTCCCTGCTTCCTGTGGGCCTCATTTGAAGAATAAACCAGGCTGTCTACCGTCCCATCTATATCCACCTCACCCTTTTCCAGCGTCAGGCGGCTCACATGAAGGCCTTTTCCCTTGACTGTCAGAAGCCCCATATCTGTATCCAGCACAATCTGGTTTTCATCGAAAGCCACAACATCCTGAATTCCTGTAACGCTCCCCTTCCCCCGGTTCGTCAAATCCAGGCGGTGGGGACGGCGGCTTATCTTTTCTTCCATGCAAAAAACCTCCTGACATATTTAACTACTGTTAAATATATTAGGAGGTTTGTCTCTTTATGATATAAACGTGCGTAAAGCTGCCATTTACAGATATTCAAACATCTCTTTGGCATCTTCCTTGCGGATGGTTTCCTGTACGCTTGTAATGCGCACCTTGACAGATTTGTTGCCAAAAGCAATCTCTATCACATCCCCGACCTTCACTTCTGCACTGGCTCTCGCCACTTTATCGTTAAGCATCACACGGCCGCTGTCGCAGGCTTCATTGGCTACGGTCCTTCTCTTAATAATGCGGGATACCTTCAGATACTTGTCCAGACGCATATCCTGTCTCCTTTTAATTGGTAAATTCCCCCTGGAATGCTTTTTGCATTCCAGGGGGAATTTTATTTTGTATGTTTCGAACTGCAAAAATCTTTCCGGTTTCTGAAACCTTCAAAAATTTATCTGCTCTCTTGTGATTATGCGTTTACCATATCCTTTAAAGCTTTTCCAGCCTTAAACTTTGGTGTCTTGGAAGCTGCGATAGGCATAGTCTCGCCTGTCTTCGGGTTTCTTCCCTCTCTTGCCGCTCTCTCAGAAACTTCAAATGTACCAAAACCAACTAACTGGATCTTGCCGCCTTTTACTAACTCCTCAGAAACAGCCTCTGTGAAAGCCTTGATTGCCTTCTCAGCGTCCTTCTTGGAAATCTCTGCCTTCTCGGCTACAGCTGCAATTAACTCTGTCTTGTTCATTGATTTATTCCTCCTGCTTCTTCTTATACTGAGCTTCTACTTGCCATGAAGCCTGAACGGCCAAAACAGCAATATTACTCCTTCAAAAAACCGCTAATTACTTACCTTACATTTATATACATTTATACCTGCTTTGTCAAGTTGTTTTATGGTTTTTTGCCTTTTCAGCCTGTTTTATCCGCTCCCATAAATCGCCTTCGTTTCCATCTGTTTCCGGAAGGTCTCCTCCGAAGATTTTCGGGTGTCTGCGAACCATTTTCCGGCTGATCCCATCCACGGTATCCTCGAAGGTAAAAAGTCCCTGCTCTTCCGCCATCTGGCAGTAGAACACAATCTGAAACAGCAGGTCTCCCAGCTCCTCGCAGAGGTTCTCTGTATCCTGGTTTTTAACTGCCTCCGCCACCTCCCCGGCTTCCTCCAGAACGCAGGGAACCATAGTCTCAAAGGTCTGCTTCCTGTCCCAGGGGCAGCCCTCGTCTGAACGGAGAATGCGAAGGATGTCTCTCAAGTCCTCCAGTGTATAGGCATCCGGGTGTTCTGCTGTAAAGAACTGTTTCAACGTTTTTTGGGTGTCCGCTCCCTTCCCTTTCATCTGTCTTCCTCCTTCCGGCCATTCTGGCAATGATTCTATTATAGAGGATCCGGAAAGGAGAGTCCAGATAGAAAGGGGGCAGGAAATCAAAAAGGGAATGAAATGTTCTTGTAACCAGCTGTGTGTTCTGTCGTTACAGGAACGTTTCATTCCCTTTTCACATATTTAAAAGTGGAAAATCTTCCATATCATTCCCCTGGAACCGTTTAATCCTCTGAAGCAGATGGAGCAGAAGCTGCATGTAGGAGGTTACCTGATGCGGAGACGGCGCTCTGTCTTCATTCAGTTCCGGCCATAATTCTCCCTGGCTTCGGATGCCCTGAAGAATATCGCAGAAGCTGCAGCTTCCGTAGTACACGTAAGTATATACATAATCTTCCACATAGGGCTGATACGTTGAACGGTGCAGAATATAGAGCTCTGCTCCCTGATAGTCTCCATCGTCTATGACAACCATCTTCTCCGTATCATAGGGCGCATGCTTCAGGTCTGGATTGATCACCACTCGAAACAGCAGTTTAACCAGGGCCTGATAGCTTCCCAGCTCTTTCTGGCGGCAAGTTTCAAGATATGCTTTAAGCTCTCCCTTATGCCGTTCCCAGGAATCTACAAAATCTTTTTCCATACGTCTTCCCTCTCAATTCTGTTAAAAGCCTGCAATGCAGCCGCGAGGAATCCCTCAAGTCAATCAGCCAGCGCTTCCAACCTTATCCGCGGATTTCAGCATCTCTCAGATGCCTGCGTCCAAAATCACAGTTTCTCAATCGTAAGTATTCGTTACTGCATGTTCAAATAAACGGACTCGTTTTTTTACTCTCGTTTTCACACCATATCGTTCCTTGTTCTACACGGGGGGATTCGAACCCTCCAACCTAGAAGTTAAAAGCTTCTTGCTCTTCCATTGGGCTAGTATAGAGTGATCAGGCAGAAAGGGCTGCCTGCCCCGTTTCCCTGCCGCGCAGGGGGCTGAGTACGAGGTTTTCGCATTGCAGGCCATTATGTTACAGCTCAATCATGGTGGTTGCGTTGGAAATCTTCAGCTTCGTATTAAGCTCTGCCATCATGGCTTCCCGATTCTGCCTGATTTCCTGGAGCTTTCTGTGAATCTCCAGGGGATCCTGCAGTTCTGTGGTATTTTCCTTTACATAGGTATCTACCACCTTTAAGGCGGTGCTGTCGTCTTTTCCGCGGGTCTCTTTTCCCAGAATCTCCTTCCTCATTTCAGACGCATTTTTTTCCAAATCGGCGTTTCTGTCGCGGACTTCCTTCAATATGGTTTCATACTGATTCTCCATAATTTCTGTTAATCTGCGCTCAAAATCGCTGTAAATCTGGTCATCGTCGTCATTCTGCGGCAGGCTGAACCTGCCTGTCCGATTAAACAAAGGATGGCGGCTCTGGCGCAGCCTGTTTCTCATGGCAATGGCGGCCGTCACTGTGAGCTTTCCAAAAGAGGTTTCAATCACAGTTTCTGAATTGGACTGGACAATCGCCGCTTCCAGCCGATCATAGTAATGAATCTGATCCCAGATGGACTGCCATGTGCTTTTTACTTCCTCTGAAAATGCTTCCGGCGTCTTCCTGTACAGAAACGTATTTTCTTCATTGCTTTTCTTGCAGTCAATCAGATGAGCTGCCTCTATTTTCTGAAACAATTTTTTGCGGAGCAAATCTCTTCTGTCCAATGCTTCGCTGATCGTAATTTTCTCTCCCATCTGTCTCCCTCCTTCTGATATCTGAATCGTTCAAAGAATCGTGTCTTATGGCGTTTATTATAAAAAGGATTCCTGCTTTTTTCCACCAATTGATTTGGACGGTTACCTTCCAAACGGGCTCATTGAATCTGCCTCTCCAGTCTTTTATACTGAATGTATAAAACAGCGCCGATACCCATGGCGCTGCCATAACAGAGGAGGAAAATCACGGTGATTAATGACGAAATTGGAACCAGAATGAAGCACTATTATGAAGAAATCCCTAAAATCCGCCTGGTACGGAGGACTCCTGTCTGCATCAGACTGGACGGAAAAGCGTTTCACACCTTCACCCGCGGCCTGAAACGGCCCTTTGACGATATCCTGATCCACACCATGCAGGATACTATGAAATACTTATGCGAACATATCCAGGGATCTGTGTTCGGCTACACTCAGTCCGACGAAATCAGCCTGCTTCTGGTGGATTATAAAAAGCTGAATTCTGACGCCTGGTTTGATTATGAAGTCCAGAAAATGTGCAGCATTTCTGCCAGTATGGCTACCCTGGCTTTCTGCCAGAATTTCTCCAGAAGAGTCCGGGAATATGAGGCAGAAGCGGATTCTCACAGCGCATCAGGGGAGCTTCCGCCTGAAGAGGAGGCATACCGCAGAACGCTTCTGCGCGCCATGGAAAAAGGCGCCTTATTTGACGCCAGATGCTTTAACATTCCGAAGGAGGAGGCAGCCAACCTGCTGTACTGGCGGCAACTGGACGCCCGCAGAAACTCCATCCTGATGGTAGGGCAGGCGCATTTTTCAGCCAAACAGCTCCATAAAAAATCCTGCAGAACTATTCAGGAAATGCTTGCAGAGGACGGGATAATCTGGGAGGATCTTCCTGTACACAAAAAATACGGAAGCTGCTGCGTCAAAACACAGCAGGAGGCAGAAAAAGCCGTCTGGTTCATAGATGAAGAAATCCCTGTATTTAAGGATGACAGAAATTATATTGAACAGTGGATTTATGTGGGAGAGGACAATTAGCAATGGGAGTTTATATAACAGGAGATACACACGGAAACTGCCAGAGAATCATAGAGTACGCACAGGAACACTGCCTGGACGCCCACGATACGGTCATCGTAGCAGGCGATTTCGGATGCATCTGGGACGGTTCTATGGAAGAAGCACGTCGGCTGGATTATCTGAGTGAATCGCTGGACTGCCGTCTGGCTTTCGTCTCAGGCAACCATGAAAACTTTGATGTTCTCGAGAAAAGATACGCTGGTTTTTACAGTACGTGGGCAGGAGGACGGGTGCAGAACATCCGCTCCAATATCACCCATCTGCTGAGGGGAGAGATGTTCTGCATTGACGGAAAGCGGATTTTCACCTTTGGCGGAGCCAAGAGCACCGATATCAGCGACGGGCTGCTGCAGTCAGACGATGCAGAAAAACTGATAAAAGAAGTTCTGGAGCTGGAACGGCAGGGAAAGCAGCTGTACCGCATCGCCCACTACGACTGGTGGGAGCAGGAAATGCCCTCGGAAGAAGAGATGAAAAAGGGAATTTCCTGCCTGGAGCAGCATAACTGGGAGACAGACTTTGTCATTACCCACTGCTGCCCCAGCAGTATTCAGGCCTATTTTTCCCTGGGACTTTACCAGCCAGATAAGCTGACGGACTATTTTCAGGTGATTTCTGAAAAGCTTCGCTTTAAACGGTGGTATTTCGGCCACTATCATCAGGATAAGGCAGTCAGCGATCAGTTTCACATGGTGTATCAGAACATCTGCAGAATTGCCTGAAAGGAAGGGAAGCTATGCTATTTTTAATGAACCGGGATGAAATAATTGCGGTTTTTGAAAAAAAGGATTCTTCCTATCTCCTGCTTGGTAACAAAAAAGAAGGAATGCCCATCGGTTTTCAGACGCTGGAAAACTGGCTGAAGCGCAGAAACAGCGCAAGCCACAACGGATATCTGTACTCTCTCCTGGAAAAATGCGGCTGCAATAATGAGAACGAATTCCTGTCTCTCACCCATGCCGCCAGCCTAAACGATACCTTCTGGGTATCAAACGGAACGGAATTACTCGGCTGGGACGATGTCTCCCCTTATCGGAATTCCTTCAGCGAGCCGGTCTCGAAACTGGCGTTTGAGGGAACCGGGGATTTTGAAGAGGCTGTGATTATTTCCGATTCAAAAGACTGCTTTCCAGATCTAAGCACAGAGGGCAGCTTCCGGAAATGCTGGAAAAGAGAAGGCGGGGAAATTTTCTTATACAAACAGGGCGAATCCGGCGCGCGGAACGTAGGGCTGGAACCTTACTCTGAGGTTCTGGCCGCCGAACTGGCGCAAAAAATCTGCCGGAATGCCGTTTCCTATGAGCTGGCCGAATTGTACGGCAAAACAGCGTCTAAATGCCGCCTGTTCACCAGCGAACAGTATGGATATGCGCCCATGTTTCGATTCTATCCGGACGGAGCTTCCGTGGAAGAGCTCATCCGTTTTTATCATCATATAGGATCAGAAGACGCGTTCCGGCGTATGCTGGTTCTGGACGCACTGACGTTCCAGCTGGATCGCCATATGGGCAATTACGGCGTATTAGTAGACAATGCTTCCCAGAAAATCCTGGGTATGGCCCCTGTCTTCGACCTGAATCTGGCCTGTCTGCCCTATGTGGAGCAGGAGGAATTCTCTGTCATTGGACGAAAGCTGTCAGACTACGGTCCCCGCATCGGAGATGATTTCCTCCGCGTCGGGCAGGAAGCAATGACGCCTGCCATCCGGGCAGATCTGGCCGCTTTAACTGGTTTTGAATTTACCTTCCGCGGAGACGAACGTTTTTCTCCTGAACGGGTCAAATGGCTGGAACAGATGATTAACCGGCAGCTTCACGGCCTCCTGAGCCAGAAAGTTCTGTATACAAAAGATATTTTTATGCCCGAATCATTTTAATACAACGTGTAAAATTTCCTCCATCTGCAGATACTATTTCCAAAAAATGAAAATGTATCGCATGGAGGAATTTTTTATATGAAAGCTGCAGGTTTTAATGGTTTATTAAAAAATTAATCTATTAGCTTTTTAGTTGATGTATTAGTTGGTGTATTAGCTTTTAGTTGATGAATCAGTTGATGTATTCCCGCGGATAAATGCATAAAATCCTTCGCTTTTACAGATACTACATGTACTGACAGAAATAAGCAGTTCACGAAGAAGTTTGTAAAACGGAGGAATTTTTATATGAAAGCGACTGGAATTGTAAGAAGAATCGATGATTTAGGGCGGGTAGTCATTCCCAAAGAAATACGGCGGACTCTTCGCCTTCACGAAGGAACGCCGTTAGAGATCTTCACGGATCGGGAGGGGGAAATTATACTAAAAAAATACTCTCCCATGATGGAACTGACCGCCTTCTCCTCCCAGTACGCGGAGGCCATGGCCCAGAGCACCGGCCTGATGGTCTGCATCACAGACAGAGATCAGGTCATCGCCGTATCAGGCGGACCCAGAAAGGACTATCTGCAAAAATCCATCAGCCGCCAGTTGGAAGTCCTGATTGGCGAGCGCCAGATTGTGACAGCCGGGAAGGACGACAGAGGCTTTATCCCCATCACCCCAGACGAGCTGGAGGGAGCTACCGCTCAGGTCGTTGTCCCGATTATCTGCGAGGGAGATGCCATCGGCTCCGTCATCCTGTTAAGCAGAGAACCAAGGGTAAAATTCTCTGAAACAGAGCTGAAGCTGGCCTCCACAGCCGCCGGATTCCTGGGAAGGCAGATGGAAGGGTAACGTCTAAAATCGCTCCGCTTTCACCCGTTTGGATGCTGGGCGTCCAAATCATTAAATAGAATTTTTCCTCCTGGCGGGATATAATGAAAATACAAAAAACAGCCAATCAGGAGGAACAGTGATGAATAATGTAATTTTTTTCAGCAAAGATGAGGACGAATATCTGGTTTGCTTTCCGCCAAGTTTTGGATTTAACGGTTGTAAGCTTTCCGTACCAGCAGGAGAAGAGACTCCTGAATCTGTACACGATTACTTGCGTGAGCAGATCCAGGATGTAATCGACGGCGGAGACCTGGACGAGAATATCGCGGAAATTCTGCAGGAATGCCTTGACAACTACCGTTTGGAGGAAGAAATTTCCACTTCCTACGAAGGCCAGGAAGCCTGGTCTCTGATACAAAAGCAGTGGATCCTGGATCAGCAGCGGATCCTGGCTTTCAACAACATGCTCCGCAATCCTGCACTCAATGAATTGCTCTAATGATAATTAAAAACGAGACAACAGTCTTTTTATGATAAATCAAAAATCGCAAAAGGGCCGTTGTCTCGTTTTCTGTATCTCTCCCCTGTCGCCTTATTCCCCAAGAACCTCCCCGATGTATTCTCTCACCCTGCAGTATACCTCATCGAAAGACGGTTTTCTGGCGGATCCGGAAAAACGGAATTTCTCATAGGCATGTCTCAGTTCTTCTGTCCGGTACAGAAATCCGTAAAAAGTATCAAGAGTTCTTCCACTGTCCTCTAACAGCTGCAGAACCTGATCCCGGTTGAAATCGAATACCTGCGACAGATAGTACAGGTCTGCCACGTCCTTGATCCTTCGGAACACTCTATCGGTAGAGACGGACATAAGCTTGTCCGCCGCCATCTGAGCGGGAGACGAACCGGAAAACAAAAATCCGCCTGTCTCATAACGCTTCGTATGAAGGACAGCCCTGTTCACATCCAGATCCATGGTAAAAATGGTTTCCCCTGTCGTCTTGTCTGCCAGGTCAAATCCTGCGGAACGCTTCTCTCCATACATTCTGTACAGCCGTGCTGTAAAAGAAATGCCCTTTTTCTCAAAAGCGTTCTGAATCGCTTCTGTCATCTCCTCACCAGACGGCGCTGTTTCCGAATTCCAGTTCCCGTCAATGTCTGTCGTGTGGCGCGTCTCCTCCGGATATCCCGCCTCTAACAGGAAAGCTCTCAAAACCATCGCTCCCTTAAAGGTAACGGGAACGCCGCTGTCATATAAAGCCCCCATCACCTGGTACATCAGCTTCTCCTCTGCCGTAATGTTACTTTCTATCATCTCTCAGCCCTCATAATATCCGGCTGCTTCCGCCGCCAGCTTCTCAAATCTTTCCCTGTATTCTGCAGCTACAGAAATCCCTTCAAAGCTCTCTCCATGGCTGTCATAATACCGGCTGAGAGCCTCTGTGATCCCCTGCATATCCAAAATTTCTTCGCAGGCGAGGGCGTCTGAAAGCGTCCTGTTAAAATTCGTATAGAAAAGCCCGTTTCTCTCCTCTATGTCAGTTCGTTCTATCTGTTCTCCAAGCAAAACCACGCCGTTAAAACGGGCGGCAGAGGCATTTCCATACCCCCAGACCACAAACTCATCATTCCTTCCCCCAAAGCTGCCCTGGCACATAAGGGCCTCGTCCAGCGCAAAAACAAACGGTTCCCCGATTCTGTCTCGGACAGCCTGAAGCCAGGATACCGCTCCCACATAATCGCCCCTTTTAGGAAGACAGGGTTTTTCCGGATCAGATGGAGTATATGAAGGCAGCGGGCCTTTCTGTCGATTTTCTTTATATCTGCTCATGTCTGGCTCCTCCTTCCCAAATATCACAGACGCCTTCTATTGTCTGACTTCAAATAGCCGGCAATGATCCTTCTGCATTTCGCAAATTCTTCCGGAACTGAGTCCATAACGTCTATGGCGTCGATTATGGCGTTTAAGTTTCTCTCATTTATTGCAATCTGCTCGTTTGTCTTGTTATTTTCAGCGGAAATACAGCTTACCACCATCATATACAAAATACTGTATTCTTTATGATCCCGGATGTCTTCCAATAACTCCCTCATCCGTTCAGCTGCTGCTGACATTTTTCGTTCTCGCATATTCGTAATACTCCGGTATGTACTCATCATGCCCCGTGATTAGCTTCCCTGTTTCTGATGATATAAACTGACACTTGTAATCATCCAGCAGCGGTACTGTATTAGCGAAGAAATGGACTGGATGGGATATGGGCAGCGAACCCAGCACTTCAAGGCAGTTGTCAGCTACCCATGACAAAGGCAGGCAGTAATCCTCAAACAGGTTAAGATAGCAGAGGATTAAGATCTGTGCTCCTCCAGACAGAGTCAGACCGCTGAAATCTCCTGAATAATCGCTCCGGAACCTGTCTCCATATAAATGTTTCACCTGATCTACCTGCTCTGCTATTCTTACAACGACCGGATCGTCAAACCAGGAAGACTCATAAAAAATTTCATACCGCCCCTTTACGTTCCACAATATTTTCTTCGGCTCTTTAAAATCAAGATACAGCATACTATTACCTCCTTATCTTATACTTCCCGCACATTTTCCGGAAAAAATCCCTGTCATTCCAGCTCCATATCTTTAAAATATCCTCTTCGCAACAGCCGTCTGCCTCCATGGCCTCTAATAAATGCGATGCCTGAACAGCAGCAAACGCCATTTTTTCCGGATAGGGGCTGGGAATCTTTCCATAAGGCTGAATCTCCCACCTTTTCAGTCCCGTATCTACGAGTTCTCTCAAATCTCCAGAAAACCTCCAGCCGTTAGATTCCTGAAGTTCTTCTGAAAGAATCTCTCTCGCCAGGTTTTCCCACTCTGTTGTCCCTTCTGGAATGGAAATATCCAATCCGAAGGGAACCTCCAGACAATTTTTAAACAAATCAGCAAGAGACAAGGGAAGCTGCAAATAGTGAGTCATGCCATAGCTTTCCGCTCCGGGATCATACTTGATATACTGAATTTTTCTGTGAAAATATACCCATTGGGCATACTCCCAAGTCTGAAAATATTTAGGGTAGGTTTTATACGCCGCAATACTTCTGTATTCTGCCAGATCGAATCTCAGGTATCCGAAGGTATTCTCTTCATCCCAATACGGCCTCATACAGGCTGCCCTCCTCTCTTTCTTCTGTCTTTTATTCCGGGAAATACCGGTCTAAAATGTAGTCCCATGGATTTTCTATGGTTTTTCCTGCTTCTGCAGACGCTGAGGAAACAGAAAGAGCATTAACTACATCAGAAAGATACTGCCCTTCCTTCAGCTCTATCCGCTCTGCGTGGGTGTATGGTCTCCTCAGCTGTTCCATCCAGTCTGCCCAGGAGTCTTCATCCGTAAATACCTCTAAAAGAAATGTCGAGTTTCCCCTTTTCTGAAGGCGTTTTCTGTACTCCAGGCGCGCTTCGACGCAGGGATATAGCAAAGTAAACGGGATGCCGTCCCTGTCCAGCCATCGCAGTATCGCCCCGTCCGTGGGAATCACTATAATCTCTCCCGGATACTCCCGGTAGGTCTGAAGCAGCGCGTCGTAGTAGGTTTCGTGCCAGGCCAGGCCCATTTCCCAATCCAGATTTCCCTTCAGCGCTTCTACGTTCCTGCTGCATTGCCTGTCTCCGCCTGAGACCGCCTCTCTGATCTCAGAAATATGGGCAGGATATTTAAAGGGAAGCACGCCAAAGTCTATGGCCCTTTCGCTGTGGATGTTACAGTAACTGGTTTTACCTACGCCGATGAAACCGGCAATGAGGCGGGGACAGGATTTTTGTCTATTATTTTTTAGCTGCATTTTCCATCTCCCTGAATCCATTAGCTCGTTCTATTTGATGTGACATACCTTTTATTGCCTCTGTAATAGTTTTTTTCCTCTCCTTTGACGGAGGTTTCTTTCCATAAACCACAGCAAACATCTCCTGAATCTGCAACAATGTATAGTTTTTAACAATTTCATCGGTCTTTAATGTTCTAAAAAGCTGAAGAACGAACTCTCTCGAATAAGAGAGCTCGTTTGGAAGTTTATCTGATTTTCCTACTTTATTCGAAAGTGGATCCATCAGCTTTTTTATTCTTGATACCTTGACTTTAGTTAACGTCTTTAAAAGATAGTTAACGTCTTCTACCCGTTCTTCTAAATCTTCTTTTAAAGGAAGAGCTTTTTGATTTAATATCTCCAAAAGCTCCTCCAGCTCCTTAATTTGTTGGTGGCTTAACATTCTGTTCCGTCCATTTCTTTTATCCGCTCCAAAACAGTTCTTGCAAGCTCTGCAAAATCATGATTTGAATTTGACATACGGCCTTTCTGTGCCTCTCGAACAATATCAATACAATCGTGGATTTTACAGTCAAATATTGGAATCATTTTATCACCATGAGCTATCGCACTTTTAAAATTTTCAACCTCAACAGTATAATTAACGTTCGCTCGATATCGATTCCAAAACACCCCCAAAAGTTTGGGGCAGTCCCCAAAGATATTTTTTGCCAGAACAGCACCTTCGTGTTCCTCACAAATCTCTCTATATGTTTTTTCAACATTATAAATGTACTGAAGCACTCCGTCCGTACTGATTTTGTCTAAAATAGTCGGAACCAAATAAAAATCCGAACACAGAAAAGCAGACTTAGTGAGATTATTGCGGGTAGGCGGACAATCCAGAAAAATGAAATCATAATCCTCCCTAACTGCGAACAAGAAATCACGCAAAATCGATAAAAATGGGATCTCATATTCCATGCTTTCAGCTAGATCATCCAATCCTTTTCCATTCTGATAAAACAAAGATGACAGGACATAGTCGTAATTTTTTCGGTAATTGTGAATAAGCTTCTGGAAATTCAGCTTGCTTTTTCTATCTGGATATTTTTCCAGGGACAAAATCGATAAGTCAAGGCAATAATTCAGAGTTTCCTGATCGGGAATCTCCTTTAAAGAACCTTTCTGATGAAAATTTTCTGCCTGGATTTCTGATAATGAACTCTGAGGATCCAAATCTACTGTGAGAACTTTGAAACCTTTTGATGAAAAAGCGTCTGCCAGGTTAATTACTGCTGTTGTCTTTCCTACACCGCCTTTGTAGTTACCCACAAGAATGATTTTTGCCATTGCTGCTCTCCTTTTCATAGTTGCACAACAAAAATTGTTTCTGTTCTGCCTTTTGTGATTTGATTACAGCGTATCATATTTTCTGCCTAAGGACACCATTTTTGTTTGGACATATACCTTCCAAGTAGGTAAAGAGCAACACTCTGCCTTCCAAATAATTTATAAAAAAGGACTAATCACTTCATCATGTGACTAGTCCCTTTTCATTTTATTTTTCTTTTTCCAGAGGAGCATCATCTAAATATATCTCCAGCCTAGTTGCTGCATTACTATCCTCTATGGTTTCTTCTATTTTATCTATTACCTTCTTTTTTAAGTGTTCTATAAAATCCTCATCCTCTTCATCTTTCTGTATTGATACTTGGATTTCGTACTGAATTTCCTCTTCACTAAAACGCGGGAAAGTTACTACATACAGATTGCCTAACTTTCTATAATAGACAGGATGCTCTTCCGAAATTCTTTTCCCTAATTTTTCTGTAAAATCCAACATGGCCATATAGAGAGCGCCTTTATTTGGCATTTCTAACAGGGGCTCTAAAATATCAGAATAATATTTGTAATATACTTTCTCTGAAACCAGAAATTCTCTTACAGGAACTTTTAATTTACCAGCTATTTTTCTCAGATTTTTAATACTTATCAGCTGATATCTTTCACCACTCTGTTCATATATTTGTTTTATCCTGTTCCAACTCGATTTGCCAATATTGCACTGTTTTTCAAAAACATAGACTGCTTCATAGCCTTTATTTTTTCTTTCTGTCTCTATCTTTTCTACGTCTACTAATATAAGTTCATCCTCGATTTCATACAAATCACAGCCCAGTATCTCTGCAATTTTTTCAGCGTCTTTATATGACATTGGAATACTATCATCTTTTTGAGATTTTTTATCATCTTCCCGGCATTCTTCAATCTTCTTCTGGTACTTCCCCATGCCGCACAGTTTGAAAAAAGAGTATAAATCTCCATCTTTTATCGCTTCCTGAATGCATTCTATATCCATCAAGTCAATCTTTAATTTATTCTCTATCTGGAACTCATATATTTCATTTAAATCATCAATATTGATCTGTCCGTTTTCAATATTGGAACGCAAAGTCTCTCCTTTTATTTCTGATTTTTTTTTGATTATTTCAGATAAATACACTTTAACATCCATACTTTTCCCTCCGCATTTAGAAACCGTTTCTTTTGTTTTCTATTATAGCATACTTAACTATTTTTTACTATTTATTTCCCTACCGTCTCCTCCACAATCTCCCCCTCTATCATCTTCCCCCGCTCCACCTGATGGCGCAGCTTCCGGTTCTCCACCGTATCGAAAATAATGGAAAAGTCATAGTCTTCCGGGTAGAGCCTGTCGGCGGGCACGTGGAGCTTCACCCGCTTATGGTTAATATAAATCTTCTTTCCAGGCAGCTGAACCCGCAGGACGCCTTTCTCATTCTCCGGCTGGCAGACGATTCCGATTTTTTTATCCGGCAGCACCATTACGCTGTCTCCCAGCTGGTACTTTGGCACTTTCGCCCCTGTTCCAGCTGTCTTTTTCGCCTTCTTGATTCCTCCCGTCCTCTCTTTTGCCAGGCGGTTTTCTGAAATCTGGCTTCTTAGCGCTTCCGGAAGCTCCTCTGAGCCATAGGCCGCCCTGGCCGCGTTCTTAAGCATTTCCTCTGGCATTCCCATTTTCCCCGCAATATAGAAGGCGCAGCTTTCTCCTGCCTCTCCGATGACCAGCTGATAGGTTGGCTTTAAGCTTTCCTTGTCAAAAGTCATTCTGGCGTTTAAAATGCCCGGAGTCCTGTCAGCGTACTGCTTCACCTCCGGATAATGGGTCGTTACCAGAAACAGCGCGCCGCTCTTTTTCAGCTCCTCTAAAATCGCCACGGCGATGCCCATGCCCTCCGCCGGATCTGTGCCGGATCCCAGCTCGTCCATGATTACCAGACTGTCTTTTCCCGCTTTCTTCAGGATATCCAGCACATTAGCAATGTGGGCGGAAAAGGTGGACAGATTCTCCGAGAGACTCTGCCCGTCTCCAATGTCGCAGAGGAAATTGGAGTTCATGCAGATATCCGCCTCTCTGCAGGCCGTGTGAAGGCCAGATTGGGCCATCATACAGTTTAAAGCCACTGTTTTGATGGCTACCGTTTTTCCCCCTGTATTCGGCCCTGTGATAACAATGCCATTTACTCCTTCTCCCACAGAAAACTGCAGTGGAACACTGACTCCTTTCTCCATCAGCGGGTGACGTCCATCCTTCAGAACAATTTTCCTATCCAGATTGATGAACGGCTCTGTCCCGTCGTACCAAAAGCTCAGTTTTCCCCTTGAAAACATGAAATCCAGCTTTTCCATAGTGCGGACGTTCTGCTCCATGACTTCCTGGCAGTCGTACACAAATCCTGTCAGAACATAGAGAATGCGGAGCACCTCGTTTTCCTCCTCAATTTTTAACAGCTCCAGCGCTTCTGCATGGCGGGCCGCTGAGGCTGGTTCCAGGAAGACGGTGCTTCCTGTGGCGGACTGTCCGATGACTGTGCCCTTAATCCTGTTTTTAAACTCCGCCTTTACCGGGATGCACATCCGGCCGTTTCTCATGGTGCTGAAGCTGTCCGCCATGTAGGCTTTATTAGCCCGGATCGCCGCGTCGGCCTTTTCCCTCATGGCCCGCTCCTCCCGCTCCATATCCATGCGGCAGGATTTCAGAAGTTTCGACGCGTTATCGTCCACCCGGCCGTTTCGGATCTGCTCATGGATAGGCGTTCTCAATGCCTCGCAGCTGTCCAGATTTTCCTCGTACCAGGCCATGGAAATGCCCGCGGCCTTTCCCCTGTTTAAATACTGCTTCATTCTGGACACGGCCGCCAGCGCCCGTTCCACGCCCTCCAGCTGTTCCGGCGTCAGGCATCCGCCGATCTCCGCCGTTTTCATCCACTCCTTCACGCCATCCAGTGACACGAGAGGCGGCTGTCCGTAAGCTTCCATCATTTTCTTAGCTTCCGTGGTCTCCCGAAGCCTTGCCCGCACTTTTGTCTCCTCCATCAAGGGGCCGGCTTCGTCAATCTCTTCTCTGGCCTGCTCAGTCAGAGCCAGTTCCTTCCATATTTCTTTTATTTTATTAAATTCTAATACTGCTTCTGTATCTGCCATTTAAAATACTCCTTTTTCTGCTTTCTTCTTTAAATGATTATCTCCTTATCCTCTCCCAAAGACGCGAAAACGCAGCTTCTGCCTGACTCAGACAAAACCTGCGTTTTCCTTTTCTTATCTCTTCATTCTCCACATAGAAAGCACGCCGTTTTCCAGCGCGGGATCTCAAACGGTCTGGGGAGGACAAAGCACAGAGCGCGCAAATACGCGCATTCCGCATGTTTGACTCATAGAAAAATTTCCCTGGAAGCAAAAAGGACGTATCGCCAAACTGAGCAATACGTCCTGAGCCTCCCATCTCCCAAATCCTTTGATTCGCTTCGATAAGATTCATCTATTTCAGTGTATATATCTGTCTGCAGGCAGAAACAACCGGTAGCAATTACCGGAAAAGGGGTACACGAAACAAAGAATATGCCAAAACACATCCCTATATCGAACGTATATCTCCCTTCTCTATGAAGTTTAGTTGTTCTCGGTCTTTTCAGAACCTGCCGACATCAACACACCTGCCTTTTCTTAATTTTCTGTATGCCGGTTATTATAGCGAAGAGAATACGGTCTGTCAAGAGGGGAAACTGGTATTTATATGCATGTCTTCAATGGCTTTTATATAACAAAACCTACATCTCACTGCCGCAGAATATATATTCCATCTATAGGCATTATCTTTTTATAGATAATAGTGATTAGACAAGCTTATTGCGAATGATATACTAAAATCATATCACTTTATTGAGGAGGATTACATAATTATGAGGGGTGCAGAACAGGCTGCTAAAATTGCACTGAGCAGCCGATACAGCCTGGAAGCGGAGCAATTGATCGCTTTCGCCCGTGAACACGAACTGGATGGAATTGAATACACCATACAGTCTGAAGCAAAAGAGGATCTGGACAGGGAATTTTCCAATATGCAAAAGCTCGCTGATTCTGGAATCGAAATCCGTTACCATTTCCAGTTTCGGAAAGTGGAACCAGCACATAAGGATCCGGAATTCGCAGCAAAATCTGTGGCATATTACAAAGACTGTATTGATGCCGTAAACAGACTTGGCGGAACACACATCATCGTACATCTCTGTTTAGGCTATCGGTACAAAATGGAAGAAATGAGTTTCGAACATGCCCGTGAGAACCTAAAAGAAATTGTTGCTTATGCCAGAGAAAAAGGAGTTACTGTCTGTCTGGAAAACTTAACATTTGGATACACCAATACGCCTGAGCAATTTTTAAGCCTGATTCAGTCATCTGGCGCTTCTGCGAACATTGATATAGGACATGCCATTGCTTCTCCTATTGTAACTGAACATAAAATCTCAGTTGAAAATTTCATGGAGCAGATGCTTCCATACACAGTAAGCGCTCATATTTACAACATAGAAGTAACTGATGAAGAAAAAAGGAGAGCTTACCACGTCTGCCCGGAAAAAGATGAGGATATTGAAAGCAGAATAAAAATTCTGGAAAATAGTAATTGCAGCTGGTGGCTAATTGAACTGGGGGATCCAGAGGAAATCTTAAAAACAAAAAAAATCATCGAATCCATTTGCAGCCGATAATATTGTCTGTAAAACACTAATTTTTCTAAAAATCGAAATAATATAAAAGGAGAAGATAAACATGAAATTTTCATTCAAAAAACTGCTCGCTGCAGGTTTATGCGCTGCAGCCTTAACAGCAGCCCTGTCTGGGTGTAGCACTAAGGAAACGAAAACAGAGGAGACTGTTGCTGCGACAGAAAGCATCCAGGAGACAACTGCTGCTGCGACAGAAGCCGTAGATGCTGCTGAAAAATATAAGGATGTGGTTATCAAAATCGGAGCTACTCCTGGTGAGGATATTCAGAAAAGAAGAGATGAATACAAGGCATTCCAGACCTATCTGGAAAAGCAGACTGGCCTTAAATCTGAAATCTTTATTGCTACAGACTATGCCAGTGTTGTAGAAGCCATGAGAGCCGGAGAAGTAGATGTAGCGCTGTATGGTCCCCTTTCCTATGTTCTTGCAGCAGATGTGGCAAACGCAGAAGTATTTGCCACTGACTATAAAGAGAGTACAGGAAAATTTTATGAGGCATATATTATTACGCAGCCTGACAGCGGTATCGAGACAATCGCCGATTTAAAGGGAAAAAGCTTTGCGTTTGTGGATCCTGCCTCTACAGGCGGCCATTTAATTCCTAAGAAAGAAATGATCCAGAATGGAATCGATCCGGACAAAGACCTGGCTTCCACTATTTTTGCCGGCGGCCACGACGCCTCTGCCCTTGCTGTCAAAAACAGGAGTGTTGATGCAGCGGCTATCGTAAAACATATGTATGAGAAGCTGATGAAAGAAGGAATCATTACAGAAGAGGACGTGAAAATCATCCATACCTCCGAACCATTCCCATCCGGAGCATGGGCATTCAGACCTGACCTTGATGAAGGACTCAAGGAAATCATTAAGGACGCTGTTATCAACATTCCTGAATCTGAGCTTGAGGGACTGAAAAGTTTCATGGGATCCACAGAGAAATACGAGCCTGCTGTAGATTCTGACTGGGATCCTCTCAGAGAGGCAGCAGAGCTTATTAACCTTGATTTAACCAAACAGTAAGGAACGCAGCATGATAAGTATTAAAAATCTCTCGAAAGAATACAGCGGAAACGTACATGCATTAAACAATGTTAATCTCGATATTCCAAAAGGCGATTTTGTAATGCTTTTAGGATCCAGCGGAGCAGGGAAATCAACCCTGCTCCGTTGTATAAACGGATTAACTGAGCCCAGCAGCGGAGAAATCTGTTTTGACAATATAAAAGCAGAAGATAAAAAAAGTATACGCTACATCAGAAAAAATACAGGTATGATATTTCAGGCCTTTAACATTGTAAACCGATTGAGCGTACTTCAAAATGTCCTCTGCGGCCGCCTTGCTTACAACAGCAGTTTTCTGACCTGTCTGAAGCTGTTTAAAAAAAGTGATATTAACCTTGCTGTAGAAGCCTTGGAGCGAGTCGGCCTTTCCGATAAAATCTACAGCCGGGCTGACCAGCTCAGCGGCGGACAGCGTCAGCGCGTTGGTATTGCCAGAGCTCTGGTCCAACAGCCCCAGGTGATTCTGGCAGACGAGCCAGTGGCCAGTCTTGATCCTGTTTCAGCTGCTCAGATCCTTGACATTCTCAGGGAAATCAATGAAAAAGAAAAAATCACTACAATCATAAGCATTCACAATACTCACCTCGCATTGAAATATGCAAAACGAATTGTAGGACTTCAGCACGGAAAAATAGTATTTGATAAAGATATTTCTTTATTAAAGGAAAATGATATTTCTTTGATTTACGAAGGAGATAAAAGCATTGAAAATGAATCCTCAGTCTAAAGACAGCTATAATTTTGTTTTAAGTAAAAAGTTACAAATAAAAGGCATAGCTAAAAGACTTGTTTTTGTGTCTTTGATTCTTCTCATCATTTACTGGTGCTATGCCTCTACTAATTTTAATCTGGCAAAGTTAAGATCCGGTTTTGGCGGAATCATAGATATCGTCAGCAGAATGCTCCCGCCAAGCCTCTCTATCCTTCCGGATATGATAGCGCCGACCATTGAAACCGTACAGATATCTATTTGCGGAACTATCCTGGCAATCCTGTTTTCCCTTCCCCTGGGATTTTTTGCAGCTGCCAACATTACGCCAAATAAGCTCTTCTACAGTGTAAGCAGATTCTTGTTAAACGCTGCACGGGCTATTCCAGACATGATTTTTGCCCTTATTTTCGTTGCCGCAGTAGGTTTAGGACCTTTCCCCGGAACCCTTGCTATCGGGTTCAGCTCCTGCGGAATGCTGGGAAAATTTTTTGCAGATACCATCGAAAATATTGACTCCGGCGTTTTAGAAGCTCTCCAGGCTACCGGAGCCGGAAAAATGCAGATTTTAGTGTATGCTGTCCTGCCCCAGGTTATGCCGGAATTTATCTCTCTTTCCCTGTTCCGATGGGAAATGAACTTTCGAGCTTCAACCATTCTTGGAATTGTGGGAGCCGGCGGTATTGGATTTGAACTTTTAGCTGCTATGAGGTTATTTAATTACAAAGAAATGACCACCATCCTGATTATTATTCTGGTTATTGTTTCTCTTGTTGACTTTATATCCTCAAGCATCCGCAAAAAAATCATATAAACTCTGATGGGTCTTCCTTTTTAATTACAATCTGCAAAATCGACCGTTTTTTGACGATAAACTAGTCAAAAAACGGTCGATTTCTTCTATGCACTAATCCCCAATCATAATCTTTATAATCGTATCATTGGTAGCCCGCATTCCCTCTCTGGCCACTCTTCCCGTATTGCTGATGGTCTCGTCTGCGTCCTCTCCGATAATACCGTCTCCGCTGAGGAATTTCTCGCCATCAGAGTTCATACGGCAGCCCATGATTCCCGCCTCCACAGCCATGGCAATCTTTCCTGCACAGGAAGGCTTGGCTCCGTCGCAGATCATGCCTGGAGTAACGGCCAGAGTATTGCTGACAGTCCGGCATACGGCCTCGAAGTCTCCGCCCTTTAAGTAGGCAATTCCCGCTCCTGCCCCGGCCCCGGCGCTGACAGCTCCGCAGAAGGCTGAGAGACGGCCGATTGGCGTTTTCTGGTAGATCGCTGTCAGATTGGACAGCGCTAATGCACGGTAGGTCTTCTCTTCTCCGGCGCGCAGATGTTCTGCATAGACCAGCACTGGAACAGAAACTGTAATACCCTGATTGCCGCTTCCGGAATTAATGACTACAGGCAGTTCACAGCCATCCATTCTGGCATCGGATCCAGCTGCGGCCATAGCCCTGGCCAGAATAGAGATATCTGTGTCAGAATCAGCTTTCTGGCCTTCCACGCAGGAAGCCAGGCTCTTCCCTACATTAGCGCCGTAGGAATGAGTCATACCCTCTTTTGCAATCGCCATGTTGCAGCTGGCCTGAAGCTTTAACGCCTGCTTTAAATCGTCTAAGTCTGCCGTATTAATGAAATCCCAGATTCCCTCCATGGAAAGGCAGGAGCGGTCTGTCAGCCCCTTCTCCGACTCTCCCTCCACCTTTACCTCTTTTTTCACCACGCCGTTTTTCTCAATGAGAACCACGTTTGTATGGTAATTGGCAATCCTCACTCTGGACCAGTCCTCACCTTTGTACATGGTAATCAGGATTTCAAACATGAGACCATTGTCAATGTGCTCCACCCTGATTTCTGTACTGTCCAGATATGCTTTGATTGCCTGTATCTGCTCTTCCGATACCTGGGAAAGTACCTCCAGCTCTTTTTCTGCCTCTCCGGCCACGATCCCGGCAGCTACAGCCGCTGCAATCCCCTTCATATGCCCTGTATTGGGAACTATCACCGACTTGACATTTTTAAGAATACTTCCGCTGACTCCTACTGTCACCCGGTCCGGAAGCACGCCCAGCTCCTGTCTGGCCACAGCCGCCCCATAGGCCAGGGCAATCGGCTCTGTACATCCCATAGCCGGAATCAGCTCCTCCTTCAAAATATTCATATAAGCCTGATATCTGCTGTCTGTTCGTTCCATGCTTCCTTCCCTCTTTCCCTTTTCTACCTTAAATTTTTTAATCGCTGTCTGATAGCCTAAGGCTGGATTTTCACGCCCTTCAAAGAGCAGAAAAGTTTTCCTGCTCTTCTCTACGATTTACTGTTTTATGCCATTCCGGGCAAATATACATATTCCACAGCGAGAAAATTCTATGGTTTACGTGATAATGGCGAGGCTTTCGCAGGGAAGCTCGCGCTAATTTCCGTCACCGAGCGAAGTGTTTGAGCCGTAAGGCGAGTTTTCGCGAATGGCGGATAACAGATGCGCGAGCTGAGCAGAAAACGCAGCCAATCACAAAACCGTAGATTTTCTTGATCTCTTCTTAAAACTATTATAGTATAGAGACATTAGAATGTAAAATTTAATGTTTTAAAGAAATCATTTAATATTTTTAAAATATAATTTTTATCCCCTGATGAAAAAAGGACGAAAGGATAGGAGAACATATGGAATTTCGGGAAATTGCCACTTTTCTGCAGGCGGCGCAGCTGAAAAGCTTCTCAAAGGCTGCCAAAAAACTGAATTATTCCCAGGGAACCGTGACAATCCAGATTAAAAATCTGGAGGAGGAACTGGGAGTCCGTCTGTTTGACAGGATTGGCAAGCAGATCAGCCTGACAGGAAAAGGCGAACAGTTCTATCAATATGCCGTCACCCTGATGAAAAATATGGAGGAGATCAAGTGCTCTCTCTCAGACACGAGAGAATTGACAGGCAGCCTGGCTCTGGGAACCATTGAATCGCTCTGCTCCTCCCTGCTTCCGCCGATTCTTTCAGAATATCATCGGCGTTTTCCCCAGGTGAATGTAAGCGTTGTCATTGATTCTCCCAGGGCTCTGCTAGATAAGCTCCATGATAATTCATTGGATATTGTATACTTCTTAGATAAGCGAATCTCTGACAGAAGATGGGTCAAGGTATTAGAGGAACCGGAAGAGATTGTGTTCGCAGCTTCATCGGATCATCCTCTGGCAGGCCGCTCTGACCTTAAGCTGGACGAAGTCATTTCCCATCCCTTTCTTCTCACAGAAAAGGCAGCCAGCTACCGTCATATTTTAGATCAGTATCTGGCTGCCTATGGAAAGCAGATCCGGCCTTTTCTGGAGATTGGAAATACAGATTTTATTGTCCACATGCTGGGTGAAAACACCGGTGTCTCCCTGCTCCCCTTCTTTTCTGTCCGCCAGGATATTGAAGCAGGCCGCCTGGCCGCCCTGGATGTAAGAGATTTTCATATGCAGATCTGGCGTCAGATCGTATACCACAAGGATAAATGGATGACAGGGGAAATGGAGGAATTTCTGAAGCTGGCAGGAGCGAATCAAATATAACATGCAAAACCGACGCCTTATCAGGCTCACGGGACAAGCCCGTTCTGCCAGCAAAGACGCCGGTTCTTTCCTATTATGGTCCTGCGCCAGAATTTTACAGGAAACATAACTCTCCTGCTTTTCTGGTCAGAATTCTGATGTTACTCTAAGCCTGCTCTGCAGCCTCGTCCTCGATCAGTTCGCTGGCCGTGGCCTGATACTTTTCCAGAACCATGTTCTGAATCATATCCCTGGTCTCAGAATTAATCGGATGAGCAATATCCCTGTATTCGCCGTCTGTAGATCTGCGGCTCGGCATAGCGATAAAAAGGCCTTTTTCTCCATCAATTACCTTAATATCATGAACTACGAATTCATTGTCCAGAGTAATAGATACAATGGCCTTCATTCTTCCTTCTCTCTCAATCCGTCTGACTCTCACGTCTGTAATCTGCATAACATAACCCCTCTTCCGTACTGCACAATTCTGGACTGCTCTTTCCCCTTATGCTGTCCTTATAAAGTGAAGCGCTCATTTTTCTCAATAACAATCTTCACGTTATCCGGCGCTCCAATATGCGTTGTGTTAGCCCGGATCGTATCCCGGCTCTCCACGATACAGTTTTCAATCACTGTATTATCACCGATATATACATCGTTCAATATGATAGAATTTTTAATAACACAGTTATTGCCAATATAAACCTTTTTAAAGAGAACAGAATTCTCCACGCTTCCGTTCAAAATACAGCCGCTGGAAACAAGGCTGTTCTTCACCTCTGCCCCCGGATTGTACTTAGCCGGCGGAAGATCGTCTACCTTGGAGTAGATCTCCGGATATTCGCGGAAGAAATAATGTCTCACCTCTGGCTTCAGGAAATCCATATTCGTCTTGTAGTAGGAATCTACAGAGGCAATATTGCTCCAGTAGGAATCCAGCTTATATGCATAAATACGCTTCAGATTTTTATAGCGTACCAGAATATCTGTTACAAAATCATATCTGTCCTCAGAAGCGCAGCGCTCCAGAAGCTCAATGAGCTGGCGTCTGCGGATCACATAAATACCACAGGAAATCGTATTGGAGGTAGCTAACATCGGCTTCTCCTCGAAGTCAGTAATGCGGCCCTCGTCATTTGTCTTCACCAGACCGAAACGAGTTACGTCCTCCTCCGGCTCCATATCCTTGCACACAACGGTGATATCGGCCTTCTTCTCAATGTGATACTCTAATACCTTATGGTAATCCAGTTTGTAGATGCAGTCTCCGCCTGCGATAACTACATAAGGCTCGTGGCTCTTCTTTAAGAAATCCAGGTTCTGATAGAGGGCGTCTGCCGTTCCTCTGTACCAGTCACTGTGCTCTGCTGTGATGGTAGGAGTGAACACATACATGCCTCCCTGCTTTCTTCCGAAGTCCCACCATTTGGAGGAGCTTAAATGCTCATTTAAAGAGCGGGAATTGTACTGAGTCAGCACTGCCACGCTCTGAATATGAGAATTACTCATATTGCTGAGTACAAAGTCAACGCTTCGGAAACTTCCTGCCACTGGCATAGCGGCGATTGCCCTCTTGTTGGATAACTCTCTCATTCTCTTGCTGTTTCCGCCTGCTAAAACAATACCGATTGCTCTCATTGTACTCCACCTGCCTTTATAATATAGTCTCCGCTTTCAAGCACTCCATCGTGGTAATCTGCGCTCTCTGTCGCTCCGGAAATGGCGGTATTTCTTCCCACCTTCACTCCGTCCGGAATGACGGATCGCTCCCCTACAGTCACCAGATCGAACTGGTAAACCTTGGGATCATATTTACTGGGCGCATACTCGCCCACACCAATCTCTGCATTTGCGCCGATAGACACATCCTCAGCGATAATCGCCTTGTCCACCACTGTTCCCTCTCCTATGGAGCTTCCCTTCATCACAATGGAATCCTTCACCACTGCGTCCTTTCCTATGGTGACTCCGGCTCCAATAACAGAATTAATGACCTGTCCGTAAATCTCTGTTCCCTCTCCAATGATACTTCTCTCAATCTTGGAATCAGGCGCCGTATACTGAGGCGGGATAATGTCGCTCTTCGTATAGATCTTCCAGTATTCCTCATACAGGTTAAATTCCGGAATAATGTCGATCAGCTCCATATTGGCTTCCCAGTAGGAGCCCAGAGTCCCCACG
>CAUCIO010000003.1 GCA_958442925.1 uncultured Clostridium sp.
TCCTTCTCTATTTTAGTCCGCCTTCTTCCAGATGTCAATAGAAAATCAGCACTCATTTGAATTGAGTGCTAATAATTTATCTGTTCCAGTCGTTAGCACCCTGGAAATTCTTACAATTTTTTTCATTTTTTCTCTTCCATTGACTTTTCAATCCTGGGTTTTTATAATGAATTTGTTTCAACAAACTGACTGAATCAGGAGGCTTACACAATATGAAATACAGAACAAAAACATTCAGATATGGACTTGCGGGTATTCTCTCTCTGGCCATGGCAGCTGCCCCTGCGGGAAGCTCCCTGCCGGGATTTCTGCCTTCCAGCGCCCTGACTGCTTATGCAGGACCGGCAGAGGAGGCTACTGTTTCCTCTGATGAACCCACAGGACCGGCTGCCCTGGGAGAAACCCAGGGGCTGAGCTCCTCCAACTATTACAACGTGCGTCTGAGCGATCCCATTGTAAGGCCTGCGGATAAATATTCCTACGAGCAGATGGAACAGGATATCCACTCCCTGAAAAACCGCTACCCCAATCAGATGACTGTCAATATCATCGGCCAGTCGGCTGACGGACGAAATCTCTATGATATTATTATCGGAAATTCCTCTGCCTCTGAGCACATTTTATTCCAGGGCGCTATCCATGCCAGAGAGTATATTAATGTGCCTCTGATGATGCAGCAGCTGGAATATCTGCTGGCCTGCCAGAATACAGGAACCTTTGAGGGAAAAAATCTTTCAGAAATGCTGGGCCAGACAGCGGTTCATTTCGTGCCTCTGGTGAATCCAGACGGCATTGCCATCAGCCAGAACGGAGACAGCGCCATCCGTTCCCCGGAGCTTCGGGCGCAGATCCAGGCCTGCTATGAGCAGGACAAAGCCGACGGACGGACGACAGCTGACTATGAAACCTATTTAAAACGGTGGAAAAGCAATGGACGGGGCGTAGATTTGAACCACAACTTTGACGCGGGCTGGAATACATTAAAGACTGTGGAACATCCTTCCTCCACAGACTACAAAGGGACTTCTCCCCTCTCTGAGCCGGAGTCCCAGGCTTTAGCCGCTCTGACAAACCAGTATCCCTTCTCTGTCTGCATTAACTATCACGCCATGGGGCAGGTTATCTACTGGGATACAGAACAGAACCGGCAGACTGCTGCCTCACGGGAGCTGGCAGAGCTTGTCTCTAAGCACAACGGCTACCAGATTCTGGGCAGCAAAGGTGTAGGCGGATACAAAGACTGGCTCCAGCAGAGAGAAAATTCCATTCCAGGCATCACCATTGAAGTAGGAAAATCAGCATGCCCGGTTAATTTCACAGAGTACGAGACTATCCGTGAGCAGAACGAAGCCGTTCCAGGACTGGTTATCCAATATGTGATTTCCCATTAGACCATAGAATATCCAGAAGAAAAGAGGAAACGTTCTGCACGCTCCAATGAAAGCCGCTGCAAAACTTTTCCTTTACTTTTCCTCAAAGGGAATGCCCTTCTGCTTCAGAAATGCCTTTACAGCCCCGTCCCACTCATGTTCCAGAGTCTTATCCAGGGTAAAGCGGCTGACTGAGGTTCCTGTGACGCAGAAGAGGACTTTTTCCTCGTAGCGGATATTCAGGTACAAGCCATTTACCTCTGACGGCGAAAAGCCTGTCTGTCTTTCCGCCAGAAAGGCATCCCTGGCCCTGTCGGAAAGCTGCAGTACAATGTGGAAACTTTCCGGCAGGCGTTTTCCCCTGATCAGTGAAAAGCAGAAGGGGCGCAGAACGCTCCAGGCTGAAAATTCCCCGATTTCCTTCTCTTCCTTTTCCTCTGCTGAATAGTAATCCGGCCGAATCCGGCCGTCTATCTGAAAGCTGTTAAACGTCACAATCTGCGCTTCCCTGAGCAGGAAACGGTCAAATGTGTTTCCTATAAACAGCTGTCTTGTAAATTCTTTCAGTTCTTCTATCTGAAGCGATATCATTTTTTCTTCCTCCAATGTCTGCTTCGCTATACTCGCTCAAACCGGCGCAGGTATACTATCTGTGATATCATCTGTCATATTATACCATATCAGCAGGAAAACAAGCGGCTGAGAAGCAGACATTTGTTTTCACCTGATATGGTAACGACAAAATATTTTAGCTGCCAAAGGCAGCGGCAGATGTGCGCAGCACAGCTGCATTTTGGAGTTATTATACCATATCTGCGACTTCTCTTCCATACAGTTGCAGTTGCAAAAAAACGCTATTTTATTTATACTTTTATATGAATACAGAAATTAGGAGGACTTTCACGCAATGGAACAGTATAAAAATGACTTAAACGGGCTGACAGAACTGCTGGAAGCAGGTGTGTCTCCCCTTCATACGATTCGATATTCTATGGATTTACTGGAAAGCCACGGCTTTACAGAGCTGCCTTTAGATAAAGCCTGGTCCTTAGAGCCTGGGAAGGGCTATTTTGTCAATGCCTTCGACACCACTCTCATCGGCTTTACAGTAGGAGAGGACGCTGCGGAGCATCCCCGCTTCCGCATCGCTTCCTCCCACACAGACTGGCCCTGCCTGATGGTAAAACCTTCCCCTGAGATTTCTGCTGAGGGTTACGCGAAGCTGAACGTAGCAGTCTATGGAGGTCCGATTTTAACCACCTGGCTCGACCGTCCCCTCTCTTTAGCAGGAAAAGTATGCACGGTTTCTGAGGATCCATTCCATCCACAGGTCCATCTGGTAGACTTTAAGAGACCGCTTTTGACAGTTCCCAACCTGGCGATCCACTTTAACCGGGAAGTAAACAACGGTGTGGCCTTAAATCCTCAGATCGATATGCAGCCCATCCTGGCCATGCTGGACGAGACTCTGAATAAAGACAGCTTCTTCCTGGATCTGGTGGCAGAGGAACTTCAGGTAAAGAGAGAGGATATTTTAGATTACGAATTCTATATTTATAACTGTGATATGCCTCAGACACTGGGCATTCACAACGAATTTTTATCTGCTCCCCGTCTGGACAACCTGACCAGCGTTCACGCCTGCTTAAGCGGTGTAATGGAAAGCAGCAGAAAACACGGTATCTGTGTGGCTGCCCTCTATGACAATGAGGAAATCGGAAGCAGCACCAAACAGGGCGCAGCTTCTCCGCTGACAGACAGAATCCTGGAAAAAATTTATTTAAGCCTGGGATACAGCCGAAACGATTTCCTGGATGCCCTGTTCGGCGGCTTCCTGCTCTCTCTGGATGTAGCTCATGCCTACCATCCAAACAAGGGAGAAAAATACGACCCTAAGGATCGTGTCCTGTTAAACGATGGCGTAGCTTTAAAACTGGCGGTAAATCAGGCCTATGCCACAGACGCTTCCCATGTCAGCGTCATAGAGGGTATCTGCCGCGCTCACAAAATTCCCTATAAGAAATTCTCCAACCGATCTGATGTTAAAGGCGGATCCACTCTGGGAAGTATTTCTTCCTGCCTGTTGACCATGCCGGCTGTGGACGCAGGAGTCGCCCTCCTGGCCATGCATTCCTCAAGGGAAATGATGGGTGTTAAGGATCAGTGGGCTCTGGCCGAGCTGGCACGTCAGTTCCTGGCTTAAAAAGGACTATATAAGAAAGATTTCTTGTTCCACTTAAAGTCAAAAGAAATGTAATTTAAAACGGCGAAGAAACAGTTCCTGTTCTATTTAAAGTCACCGAACTGTTTCTTCGCCGTTAAAAGTACATGCCTCCATGTAAAACAACCCGGCTTTTACCGGGCTGCTTCTCTTTCCATATTTTTCTCTGCCTTCAGAGTCAGTATCCGCAGAACCGACTCTTCAATTCGCTTTTCAGTCAGCGTTCCATTCTCCACTGCGCCCTTTACAGCCTGTACAGCTGTGTCAAAATCCTCCGGCATGAGAATCATATCAACGCCTGCCAGAAGAGCGGACACAGCGGCCTCACCGCTGTCGTACTCTGTTGTCACAGCTCCCATATTCATGGCGTCTGTAATGATGATTCCTTCAAACCCCAGCTGCTTTCTCAGCACGTCTGTCAGCAGTGTTTTGGAAAAAACAGCCGGACGGCCGTCCCCGTCAATCTCTGGAACGCTGATATGGCCTGCCATGACAAAATCAGCTCCGCTCTTTATCCCTGCGGCAAAGGGCAGGAATTCTGTTTCCGAAAGTTCCTCTAAGGTTCTGTGAAGCACAGGCTTCGTCTCATGACTGTCTTCTGCCGTGCCTCCATGACCTGGAAAGTGCTTCAGAACTGGGCTGACTCCGTGGCGCTTCAGGCCTTTCACCTCCTCGGAAACCATGCGGGATACCAGCTCTGCATCAGAGCCAAAGGAACGCCTGACGACTACTGTATTATCCTGATTCGTGAGCACGTCTGCCACCGGGGCAAAATCTACGTCAAAGCCTAAATCCGCCAGATATTTTCCTATCGTATCTCCCACCTCAAAGGCCTTCGCCTTGTCATTGGAAGCTCCTATTTTACTCATATCCGGAAATGCAGCCAGAGAAAATCCCTCTTTTCCGCTGATTCGGGCCACCTGGCCTCCCTCCTCGTCCACTGCCAGAAAAGGCGGCAGTCCGCTTCTCTCTTCTCCGTACTGGGCTGTCTTTGAGAGCATCTCCCTGGTCTGATCCTCATCCCTTAAATTCTGGCTGAAATAAACGATTCCTCCGGCTGGACGTTCCCAAACCGCGTCCTTTGTGGCTTCCCCAGCCATGTAAACCTCATCAAATCCAGTCAGCGCCTCCGGCGTCACCATAAACAGCTGAAAAATCTTTTCCTCCAGAGTCATGGAGGAGAGGATATCTTCTGCAGATACAGCAGACTGGGCGGCAGCCTTATCCTTCTCATTTTTCTCTGCGGAAGTTTCCGGAATTTCTTCCGGCCCTGTACCTGTCTCGTCTCCAGGAAGCAGCTCCGGATATATAGTCCTGGCCTCCTCCCGCCCCGTATCTTTTCTTCCTGTCAGCGCTCCTGCTGCAGCTAAAACTGCGGCTGCCAGAACTGCCAGGGTCAGAAGCAGAAACCGCTTTCTTCTGTCGTCCTGACGCCTTCTTCTGCTCCTCGCCCTGGAACGCCTTCTTCTCTGTCTTACCTGTTCGTCATTCATCACTGCTCTCCCAGCTGCTCTGTCTGAATTAACGTATGCTTCCTGTAAATCTCAAAAAAGTCAGCGTTCTCTGCACAGACTTCCCCGCTGAGAGTCAGAGATTCCCAGTCCTTCACAGAATCGTTCAGAGTAATCTTCTCCTTAAAGCCGCTGTAAATGTCCTGAAAAGCCTTCTGCCGTCTGGCGTCATAAATCTGGAGCTTTCTTTGGGCTGTAGCTTCCTGATCGTAATCATTGTCGCAGCGGATAACGCAGTATTCTCCCTCATCCTCCACAACTGAACTGATATCTCCCGTCTCCAGGGCAAAGGCGGCGCAGTCGTAATCCTCTCCTTTTTCTGCCCGTCCAAGCTTTACAGAAGACACCTCCAGACCTTCAGACGCAGCTGCCTTCTCCAGAGAAGTTCCCACCTCCACCCTGTCTGACACAGCCTGGGCCGCCTCCTGAGCCTTTGTTCTCACCTCTGAAATTTCAATTACCTTCGCTTCGCTGTCGCTGACTTCCATATCCAGATCCTTTGTCAGTTCTCCCACAGTTTTATTAGCCAGGCAGTAATCGTGAAACATCGTATGAACCGACGTCTCATCCACACCCATGCAGGCAATATCCTCCGGTGTCAGCGCAGCCATATATTCCTCCGCAGCCTGAGACATGGCCTCCTTCTCCTCTTCCGTCAGAGAAATACTTCTTTCCTCTGCTAACAGAGTTAAAATTTTCAGCTCGTCCATAAAGCTTTTCAGCTGCTCTTTTGCATACTCCTCAAAGGTTTTTCCAGATTCATCCACCTGAGCAGACCAAATCTGGGCTGTACACAGCTTTTCGCAGGTATTTTTCTGAGACATGGCCGCTATCATAATTTCCGGCAGGCCATAACCTGCCTCTCCGCCCATTCCTGCCAGGATAGACTCTGCCTTCTGGCATCCGGTCAGGAAAAGGGACAGCGAAATCAGAATGGCCGCAGCTGTCCTGAGGTTCCATTTTTTTCTTCTGCTCATTCTTCCTCCTTTGCTGACAGTCCTTCTGTCAGGCTAAAGCAGCGTTTTTAAAATTTTTAAAACGCCGTCCCTTACGTTGGTGTCTGCCTGGAAGCGGGCAGCCTGCTTTACCTCCGGTCTGGCATTGCCTACTGCAAAGCTGTAATAGGCTCTGTTTAACATCTCCACATCGTTTAACTGATCTCCAAAGGCCATGGTCTCCTCCGGAGCGATGCCAAGGCTCTCCTGAAGTGTTTTCACCGCCTCTCCTTTATTGACTTCCAAAGCCATGCAGTCCATCCACATATCTCCGGAAATCGTAATCTTCATCCTGTCGCTGTACTTCTCCCAGAAGGCGTTTGCCTCTGTCTGGATATCGGATTTTTTGTAGGCTGCTACCTTAATGATGGAATCATCTACTTTCGTCACGTCCTCCACCTGAACCACGTCAAAATGGTAGCCGTCCCTTACCCAGTCAATAAATTCCTGATTTTTTGTCTCCATATAAGCGTGACTGGCTCCGCTTATAACCAGATCCAGATTAGGATTCTTTCTGATATCTGCAATCAGCTCCAAAGCGTCTGTTCTCTCCATGGGATAGAGGAACAGATTTCTGCCCAGGCAGCCCAGATAGGCGCCGTTTTCTGCAATGTAAAAAATCTCTTTTCCAATAGGGGCAAAAGTATATTCAATACTGGCTGCCTGACGCCCGCTGGCTGCTGCAAAATGGATCTGTTTTTCTTTCTTCAGCCGCATAATTACATCAAACAGTTCTTTATTTATCTGGTTTTCTCCATCCCGAACCAGAGTTCCGTCTATATCGGATACTATCAGCTTAATCATATCGTTTCCTCCGCCAGTTCTCTCAGTTTTTGATAAGTTCTGCCAGCTGGAAGTCCCACAACGCTGGTATAAGAACCGTTTATGCCCTCAATAAAGGAGGCAAATACTCCCTGAACGGCATAGGCCCCTGCCTTGTCCATGGATTCCCCACAGGAAATATACTCTTCTATCTCCCCTTCTGTCAGGGGAGCCACCGACACGTCTGTCTTTTCTGCAAAGGTAATCTCTCTGCCTCTGTACAGAATCGTAACGCCTGTATAAACCTGGTGTACGCGGCCGGAAAGCAGCCGGATCATCCGTTTTGCGTCCTCCTCATCTCCGGGCTTTCCGAGAATCTCCCCATCGACTGCCACAATCGTATCCGCACCGATCACTGCAAAGCTGCCCTGCGCTTCCCTCTGATAGCGTCTGCATACGTCCTCCGCCTTCTGTCTGGACAGTTCCTTAACAATCTGTTCCGGCTCATCAGACGTAATGTGTTCCTCTACCTGGGACGGCATAATCACCGCTTCAATCCCTATCTGCTTTAAAATATCCCGTCTTCTTGGAGAAGCGGATGCCAGCACTACCGGAAAAGAAAAAACTTTCCAGATAGACGATGCATATTGATTATATTCTGTCATACATGAAATCTCCTGTTCTCTTTGCTGTCCTTTCTTTTATACCACAAAAACAAAAGTCTGGCAAACCCGGAAAGCTCCATCTACAGTTCAGAAGATTCCTCTCTGGATAAGAACAAATCAAACAGACTGAGCTGGCTGGCTTTTGCCACAGTTTCGCCTGATATCTCCTCCTTCTGAATTTCTGACTCCGGAAGTTCCTCCAAAAAGGCCGACGGCTCTCCTGAGGTTACAAAAATCAGTTCTTCCTTAGCTCTTGTCATGCCCACATAGAAAAGCCGCCTCTCCTCTTCTATATCCTCTGTTTCCAGAGGAAGAATTCCTCTCCTCATTCCAGGGATAATGACAGCCGGAAACTCCAGGCCCTTGGAGGCATGAAGAGTCATCAGAGAAACTGCCTCTGCCGTGCAGCGTTTTTTTCCGCATCGTTTTAGATCGCTTTCTTTTCCCCAGAAAAGAACCGACAGAAAGTCTTCCATGGTTTTGTGAAACAGAGCCATAGACGTCAGCTTGGAAAGCGGCTCATCCTCTGTCAGAGCCCTGTCTGCCATCCAGGCTTTCAGAAGATCTGCAGGCTTTTTTCCTGCCAGAGGGCGGTACTTTTCCAGCAGTCTCTCCATCTCTTCCCTGCCCAGACGACGGTTCAAAAATGAAACGGTCCTCTTAAAAGCCGGATCCTCCATTTCCTTTCCTGTATCTGCCAGCAGAGAGAAAAATCCTTCTGCCTCCCGGACAGTATCTGCCTCCAGAAACTCCCCTCTTCCTGTGACAATATAGGGAATTCCCTCTGTCCTCAGATATTCCTCCATCTCCTCCGCCTGCCGGTTTGTTCTGCACAGAACAGCAATATCTGAAAAGCTTCTGGGAGCCTTCCCGTTCGAATTTCCTCTCTCCTGGGCGTCCAGCATATCGATGCCGCCTATCATTCTGTTAATTTCCCTGGCTGTGAAAATTCCCTCGGTTCGCTTTCCCCCTGCCTTCACTACGCGGATCAGATCCCCTAAACCGGCCTTTGCAGTAAGTTTTCTCTCCCCGCCTGGATTGTGGGAAATCAGGCTGCAGGCAGCCTTTACAATCGGTTCTGTGGAGCGGTAATTCTCCTGAAGGGCAATGACCTTTGTCTCTGGAATATCCCGCAGGAACTGTGCAAAACACTCTGCATCAGAGCCCCGGAAACCGTAAATCGCCTGATCCGGATCCCCGATGACAAACAGCTCTCTTCCATCTCTGTTCCACTCCCGGATCAATGCGTACTGGAGAGGACTGATATCCTGAAACTCGTCTACCAGAAGATAGGAGAAATGGGAGCAGAAACGTCGGACAGCCGGGCGGTCTTCCCTCAGCAGACTCAGGGCACGGATAAGCAGATCGTCAAAATCCATCCATCCCTGTTCTTCCATGGCGGACATATATCTGGAACATACCCTCTGGAAGGCGCTGTCCTGGATTTCTGCATCCTTCTCCTGTTCCAGGGCCAGTTCCGTCTTTTTTCTGGAAACCTGCCTCAGAAACTCTGCCGGACGCAGCTTTATATCCTCCTTTTCAAGCATCTCCTCTGCCATGGCGGACAGCTCTGCCGGATCTGCCAGAACTGTCTCTTCGCCTGACGCTTCCAGCATTTTCCGGCAGATCGAATGAAAGGTTCCTATCTGGAGCAGGCTCTGGCTGCGCCTGTTTGACAATTCCCGTTTCAGACGTTCCCTAAGCTCTCCCGCCGCCTGGTTTGTAAAAGTCACCGCCGTAATCTCTGACGGTTTGACTCTCCTTTTTTCAATCAGGCACTTGATTCTGGCTGTAAGCGTTCCCGTCTTTCCTGTTCCAGGTCCCGCTATAACCGCCAGGCAGGAGGATGGAAGCTCTGCTGCCTCTCTCTGCTTTTCATTGAGCCTGGCCAGAAAATCCGGCTTCTCTTCTGGCTGAAGCTGCTTTCCGTCTGAGCTTACAGCCGCTTTCTCTGGCGAAAGCTGCCTCTTCTGCTGCCCGTTTAATTTCTCATTTCGTTTTCCAGTCTCCGCCTTTTTCTCTGCCTCTACAGGCAGAATAAGCAGACCGTTCATGCTCATCTGTCCCTCAGGGTTCTCAATCTCGTCCGGCGTAAAAAGCCGTACCGCGCCATACTCTCCATCAAAACCAGGGAGCCGTTCCACATTTCCCTCTCTCAGCCGCCTGATTCCCTCGGCTGTCAGATAGCCGCACTCTCTCTTAATATCTTCAATGGGAATCTCCCGCAGAATGGAAAACTCTGTACCCAGCTTCCGGAGCATGACCTCATACTCTTCCTTCACCTTCTTTCCAGAGGAAGAACGTCCTGTGGATGCTGCGATAACTTCCAGAAGCGGAACCAGGCTTTCAAAAGGTTTTGCATTCTCGGGGACAAACCCCTCCGGTCTGTCAGCCAGCTGGGCAATCCGGTGGGAAACTCCCATAGTCAGACGTTTCTGGCAGACCGGGCAGATTCCCCCCTGAGCTTCAGACTCTGCGGGACTCAGGCAGATATGGCATTTTCTGTGTCCGTCAAAATGATATTTCCCCTCTTCCGGAAAAAATTCTATGGTTCCGTCAAGGCCTCTCCCGGTTTCCACCGCCTCCTTTAATCCCTGGTAGGACAGATCACCGCTTAACAGATTCGCCTCCCGTCCCAGCTTGGCCGGAGAATGGGCGTCTGAGTTGGAAATCAGCTGAAAACGATCCAGCGCAGAAAGCTGCCAGTTCATCGGAGGATCGGAGGACAGTCCAGTCTCTACTGCATGGATGTAGGGAGTCAGCTCTCCAAAGCACTCCTCCGCCTGATCAAAGCCGGAGAGGGCTCCAAACATGGAAAAATGGGGCGTCCAGATATGGGCTGGAATAAACATGCCCGCCGGACAGGTTTCCAGCATAACCTCCAGCAGGTCATGGCAGGACAGTCCCAGAATCGGTCTTCCGTCTGAATGGATATTTCCAATGGCCTCCAGCCTGGCAGACAGTTTCTCCGCCTCCTCCAGGCCCGGAAGAAGAATCAGGCTGTGAACCTTTCTCACCTTGCCGTCCTGTTTATAAATAGAGCTGATCTCCCCGGAAACCACAAACCGGGTCCTGTCCTCCTCTGAACCGGACTCAGGCTTTAAAACACAGTCCTCCCGCAGCCGGTAAAGCCCGTCCTCCGCCGGAACCAGCTTTTCTTTCAGCTCCTCCCTCCAGGCCGGATGGGTGAAATCTCCCGTTCCCAGCAGCCGGATTCCCTTTCTCCTGGCCTGAAAATCCAGCTGCTCCGGCGTCAAATCGCGGCTGGTAGCCCTGGAATACCTGGAATGAATGTGTAAATCTGCAATATACATAAAATTCCTCCCTGAGCGCTTATCTGTTGTCTTTTTTGTAATTCGCTTCTGCTTATACGCCCCACAGCGCTTTTACTGCTTCAGAAAGTCCTTCTTTCGAAAAGATTTCCTCTTCCCAGAAAGCGTTCTGAAGAAACTCCAGATTCTCCTCCGAATACTCGATTTCCTTTGAAAGAAGACGGATATGCTCCATCTGATCCTCCCTGGAAAGGCAGCCATGGATACGGACTGCATTTAGATCCATCAGCTGTACAAGCACCGCAAATAAGACAGCCAGACGAACCTTGGAACTGATATCTCCGTCAAAGGCACATTTTCCAAAATAGCGGTAAATCATGTACTCCATCAGCCGTTTACAGCATTCTGCCCCCTCTTCCTGGCCGGATGCTGCCAAAAACAGAAGTTCGTCGATATAAAAATCAAGTTCATCCAGAATGTTAAGCCAGAAATCCCCCATTGGTTCCAGCTCTTTTAAAATAGAAAACAGCTGTCTGAAATACGCGCTGTCTTGTTCGTTTGAAAGGTTTTCTTTGTGCTTTCCTGTTTTTTTATATAATTCCAACTGTTGATAATATTTTGAAATCTTTCGAATATTCTTTGCTGTCTCCTCCAGATTCCCAGAAATATCCATACAGTCCTGGATTTCTTCTGCCATTTGAAGAATCTGAATACTCCTGTCTGCCAGGCCGCTCCGTCCTGCCTCATTCTGGTTTCCGTCTCCTTTTAACAGGCGAAATACGGTCTCTCTGGCAGAAAGGACAGCCAGCAGGTAGGAGGCCTCCTCTGTCTGGGGATACTCTGTCATCTTCTCCCACTGTCTTTGCTCCTCTTCACTTTTCCACTGAACTACAAGAGCAAATGGCTCTGACACAAAAAGCCTGACCGCTTCCTCGCAACACAGACCAAGTCCTGTTTCTGTCCAGTCCGTCAATCCTGGAATCTCCTCATACCATTCATAAAATCGTGGATGTTCCCGACAGATACCGCAGAGATGCTCTTCTCCCAGGCGAATAAAAATATCGCAGAGATTCTGATCATTTAAAAAAGCACACCGTTCCTTCTCCCCTTTCAAACGGAAATGGGGTGTTCCATCCCTGGAAATTTCCTCCTTCAGTCGTTTTCCGAAATCGCCCGATACATTTTGATAATACTGGTCCGTCTCCTCGTCTATATCAATTTCCCATCCGATGCAGCAGTTATCCCTGCATCTGGATGCGATACACTGAAATTTATCATAATACGAAGGCTTTATCAGCATAATGGTCTCCTCCTTTCTTTTATAAAAATGCTTTTACCTCTTCCTCATTAAATTCTATTTCCGGAAGAAGCTCAAAATAAAAATCTGTATATTTACGGGCCAGAGCTGCAATACACCGTGTCTGCAGTATTTTAAATTTCCGGACGGAGAGTTCATCCTTATCCAGTGTAATGTAGGCACTGATCCAAAGCTTTCTCCCTGTCCTGACAATATTGTAGGAGAGCGCTGCATAATTGCTTTCACTGATGATGGGTTCCACCAGATTTTTAATATCTGAAATCGTTTCCTCCTCTGGCGAAATTAAAAGCAAATCCCTGATTCCGGAGATGACAGTCTTAATAGGCACAGGGAGCATAATCAGGGAAAGAATCATAGTAAAAATAGAATCCAGATACGGAACCCACGGCTGAAAATATGGACTTTTCACCACAGACGGTGCAAAGAACGCCAGCGTCATTCCAAGTGAAATCATACTGTCTATTTTCCATCCCTCCATCTCCGCTTCCACGATCGGAGAATTCATTTCCCTGTTTTTCTTCTGCAGGTAAAGCGTTACCACCACTCCCAGCACGCATGCAAACAGCTCAAACCAGGCAACTGTGTCAAATGAAATACTTCTTCCACCATGCATGATAATATTGGCACTGTTCAGAATAAGACCTGCCGTTACTGCTGTCATGGTAGTTCCTTTCACCACAATAAATACTGTCTCTATCTGCATATATCCAAAGGGATATTTTTCATTGCTCGGCTTATATAACAGCGGAATCAGAAACACTGATGGAAGCAGCATGAGAAACTCAATTCCATCATATACCGCATCCAGCAGCACTGCCTGGGAACTGGTAAAAACTGCCATCACCAGCTCCAGTACAACAAAAAACAAGTTTGCATACAGAGATACGCCCATAGCCTTTTTTTCTCTTTTTGGGTTTTTCTTTCCTATGCGCATAATAAAAATTCCCTTTCTCATCTTTTTCTGCAGATTTCATTTTACCACGAAGACGAAAAGAATTCTATACAGGCCTTCCACGGTGTTTCTGAACTGTGACCGGAAATGATTGTAAGCCTTATCCCTGTATGGTAAGATAAAAGAAAACTGGATTTGACGAAAGGAGAATACAATGGAACATTTAGAAGGAACACGCCTGCCGTTAATCGGCGATACTGCCCCTGCTTTTCAGGCGCTTACCACAAAGGGAACGGTTCACTTTCCAGAAGATTACAAGGGAAAATGGGTGCTCTTTTTCTCACATCCCTCTGATTTCACCCCCGTATGCACCACAGAATTTATGACCATCGCTTCCATGGCAGAGGAATTTAAAGAGCTCAACACAGAGTTGCTGGGACTGTCTGTGGATTCTCTTTACTCTCACATCGCATGGATCCGGCGGATCGAGGAGCTGTCCTGGAACGGCATAGAACAGGTTCACATTGATTTTCCTGTGATTGCCGATTTGAATATGAAAGTATCCCACCTGTATGGCATGCTGCAGCCCAATGTTTCCAGTACCCAGGCTGTCCGGGCTGTGTTTATCATCGACCCGCAGTCTGTCATCCGGGCTATTATTTACTACCCCTTAAATCTGGGACGAAACTTCGATGAGCTGAAGCGTGTCATCCTGGCTCTCCAGAAGGCAGATGCCGACCACTGCTCCACACCTGCCAACTGGCAGCCGGGAGACGACGTGATTCTCCCCTCCCCCATTACCTGCGACGAGGCGAAGGAGCGGGCAGAACATCCCGGCGAAAACGAATATTCCCTTGACTGGTTTTTAAACTTCCGTAAAGAAAAGTAAGACAGGATTTTGTCAGAAAATCGACTGTTTATCTTCAGATATTCGTAAATTGCCTTTTTCCTCCTGCTCCCTTATAATGGTGACAGAAACACCAGCTGGTGATTAAAAGGAGGATTATTTATTATGATAAAAAAACAGTTGATTGCGTGCTTTATGGCAGCTTCTCTGGCTGCTGCATCCCTGACCGGATGTTCCGGCAGCCCTTCTTCCAATGAGACATCTGCTCAGGAAACTGTTGCTGATGTCTCTTTAGACGATGTTTTAAAGGATATCAAAGATGCCTACGGAGAAAATTATGTACCTGATTCTGCTGTTGACGAACAGATGCTTTCCGATGTTATCGGACTTTCCCCGGATCTCTGTGAAAACTATGTAGCAGAGATGCCTATGATCAGCACCTTTGTAGAAACTTTCATCGGGGTAAAGGCAAAGGAAGGAAAAGGCGAAGAGGCAGAAAAAGCTCTGAACGCTTACCGCGATCAGCTGGTAAACGATACCATGCAGTATCCCATGAATGTGGCTAAAATTCAGGCTTCCCAGGTAGTCCGCCATGGGGACTATGTATTCTTCGTCATGCTTGGCGCGCCTTCTGACGAGGCCATGGAGGCAGGAGATGAAGAAGCTTTAAAATCTGCTGCTGAAAATAATCAGATTGCTGTCGATATCATCGACGGATACTTTAAATAAGCCATGGTATTCAGCAGTCTTTTATTTCTGTTTCGTTTTCTTCCCCTGTTTTTGGCGCTGTATTTCGCAGCGCCAAAACGGTTTCGGAACAGTATTTTATTTCTTGGAAGCCTTATTTTTTATGGCTGGGGGGAACCGGTCTATATCTCCCTCCTGCTTTTCTCTACCCTGGTCGATTTTATCCACGGAAAGCTGGCAGGCAGCTTTCGCGAAAAAGGAAATATGACGGCAGCCAAATGGGTGGTGGCATCTTCTGCCGCTATCAATTTAGGACTGCTGATTGTTTTTAAGTATACGGACTTCTTTATCCGTTCTTTCAATGAACTGACTGGCAGCAGCGTTCCTCTCCTGGGTCTGGCCCTGCCCATTGGTATTTCCTTTTATACCTTCCAGACTATGTCCTATACCATTGACGTCTACCGGGGGCAGGCGCCCGTTCAGAATAATCTGATCTCCTTTGGCGCCTATGTATCCATGTTCCCTCAGCTGATTGCCGGTCCCATTGTCCGCTATCAGGATATTGCCCGGGAATTAAACAGCCGCCGGGAAACCGTGGCACAGTTTGCTTTCGGCATCCGGCTTTTTATCATAGGACTGGGAAAAAAGGTGCTGCTGGCTAACCAGGCAGGCGCTTTGTGGACGGAAATCACCGCGATTTTCCCTGGAGATCGAAGTATTTTAATGGTGTGGATGGGAATTCTGGCCTTTTCCTTCCAGATTTATTTTGACTTTTCCGGATACTCTGACATGGCATCCGGACTGGGCCATATGCTGGGCTTTTATTTCCCGGACAACTTCCGCTATCCCTACATTTCAAAAAGTATTACAGAATTCTGGAGAAGGTGGCATATTTCCCTGGGAACCTGGTTTAAAGAGTATGTCTACATTCCCCTGGGAGGCAACCGAAAGGGAGGTCTGCTCCAGATACGGAATATTCTCATTGTATGGCTCCTGACGGGGATCTGGCATGGCGCAGCATTAAATTTTCTGCTGTGGGGTATTTATTTCGGAATTTTGCTGTTATTAGAAAAAATGGTTCTGAAACGCTGGCTGGAACGGCTTCCCTCCTGGATACAGCATGTCTATGCATACCTGCTTGTCCTGTTGGGATGGGTGCTGTTTGCCTTTGAAGATATGAATGCCGGATTTGTCTATCTGACTCAGATGGCTGGAGGCGCCGGTCTTCCTCTCTGGAATGACAGAACTTTATTCCTCCTGTGGGGCAGCCTCATTCTGCTGCTGTCCTGTGTTATCGGCTCTACGCCGCTTCCTGCTGCAGCTGCCAGAAAACTGTGCTCAGACATCCAGGGAAAGCTTAAAACTGCAGGTCTTATTTTGGAACCTATTTTTTTAGGCCTGGTATGCTTTCTGTCTGTTGCCTACCTGGTAAATGCTACCTACAACCCGTTTTTATATTTCCGCTTTTAATGCGGCCAGAAGGAACCTGCTATGAAAAAACAATCACTTTATCCGGCCGTCGTAACCGGACTTTTCTGTGCCTTTCTGGGCTGCGGCGCACTCTTATCCGCCCTGCTTCCTAAGAAAAGCTTTTCCGAGACGGAAAACCGCTATCTGGCACAGCTTCCCATATTTTCCTGGGAACGCCTGGCAGACGGCACATTCGGCACAGATTATGAGAAATACTTAAGCGATCAGTTCCCATTCCGAGACAGCTGGATCGGCGTAAAAACAGCGGCTGAACAGCTTCAGATGAAAAAAGAAATTAACGGGGTGTGGCTGGGGTCCGATCAGTTTCTGTTCGAGGCCCTCTATCCGGAGGATATTGACAGGGTTCTGTATGAAAAAAATGTGAAACGGCTGTCTGTATTTGCCCAGGCACAGGAAGAGCTTCTTGGCTCCTCCCATGTCCGTATCATGCTGATTCCCTCAGCATCTGAAATCCTCACAGAAAAGCTGCCTGTATTTGCCAGTCCGTTTCCGCAGAATCAGCTTATCGCTGATTTAGAAAAAAATGGTATTTCCTCTCTGATGGTCCCCGTTCAGAGCGCTCTGACTTCTGCCCACTCTGAATCCCACCTGTCAGACAGGGAACTCTACTACAGGACGGATCACCACTGGACCTCTGCCGGAGCTTACGTTGGTTACAGAGCCTGGGCTGATTCCATGGGACTTAAACCTTTATCCCCATCTGACTTTACGGTAGAGACGGTTTCCGGCAATTTTCTGGGAACGATTCACTCTAAGCTGAATCTCCCTATCAAACCGGATTCCATCGAGCTTTACCGGCCCTTAGAGGAACCTGAATGGAATGTGTACTACGACGGCTCCAGCGAACCGTCCCACAGCCTCTATTCGATGAAAGCCCTGCAGACCCGTGATCAATACCGGGTATTTCTGGACGGAAATCATGGCTGGACAAAGATTGAAAATCCTGCCCAGCCATCTGATAAAAAGCTGTTGATTCTAAAAGATTCCTACGCCCACAGCTTTGCTCCCTTTGCCGCTCTCCACTTCGGTGAAACTCACATGGTGGATCTTCGGTATTTTAATGGTAAAATCAGCAGCTTTATCGAGGAGCAGGGAATTACGGATCTGCTGGTTCTGTACCATATTCCTGGTTTTATGAAGGATGCCAATGTCAGCAAGCTGGGGTGGTAGACTTCAGCCCTTGAATATTAAGAATTTCAAACAGAGCTTTCCCTCCCTGCCTTTTATTTCCGGAAAACTCCTGTATAGTCCCAGGTAACTCCCTGATCCTCTGACTGAAAAATAAAGCCATCTGTTTCGCCTTCTTCTGAAGTGACGGCGATCAACAACCGCTCTCCCTCCTGTTTTGGCATACTCAGATAATCATAATCTTCCATAGTCAGGCCATAGTCTTCTGCAGTTTCCGGAAGCTCTGTGACCTGACTGAATGGAAGCTCTATTTTTTCAAAGGATGCGCCTCCATCCCGCGTCAGATATATGGACGAATGAGAACGGGAAGCACCGGTAAGACCTGCTGCCCCGAAATTTTCGTCAAAAAACAGCAGTCCCTCTGTTACTCCGCTCTCACCGCCAAAGGGATCTTCATTGGCACAATTCCAGGTGTTTCCGCCGTCCTCTGTCTGTTCCAGCTGATAAAATCTGCTTCCCGCCGCTGCATCGGTTACCACCAGACGCCATCCCATTTGATCATTCAGGAAAAAATACATGGTTTCTGTGCTGCGATCTATGGTCCAGCTTTCTTCCTGTTTGGCTTGCTCTGACTGCAGGGCTGTGTTTTCCTGATCCAGCTCTGTCTGGCTGATGTACTCAGGCTCCATGATATAGCGGATTGGTGTGATGCCGGATTCTTCTGGAATATGCAGTGACACCTCGAATCCGGCTATTTCACCGCCATTCTGAAGCATGTGAAAGCTTCCTGTTTCTGTTCCATCGCCGTCTACATCACCTGAAACATACTCCAGTCCCTCTGAGGAATGAAATGCTCTCCGTCCCAGATACAGCAGCTCATAAATCTGCTGCTCTCCCAGAGTGTCTGACCACACCTTTACCTGTCCTTCCCAGTCTGCCTTTTTCAGGATTTCAAGCATGGGAGACAAAAGCTTGTCGGAATCATATGCAGCATCTGTATTCTTATCTGTCCAGACAGTCATCGTTTCTCCGTCGTCTGCGTCATAATCTATGAGATAGGTATTTGTCTTCCCGTTTTTATCTTTTCCGTAAATCAAAGTATCCAACTCTTGAATGGTTCCCGTTTCATCAAACGCTGTCTGGAATTGACCAGAAATATAAAGCTCCTCCGGCAAATCCAGCGACTTGTCCAGATCTGCCAGAATCCCTTCTATACCAGCTTCAAATATATTGTTATGTTTGAAACTGATCTGCTTTTTATTCTTCCACTCCTCTATCTTCCATGACAATGCTCCATGATAGGGAATCCCTGAGTATATTATTTTCCCTGCAAAGAAAACAGATGCTGTAATAAAAAGGAACATTTCTATCCAGAATATTTTCTTTCTGTTCCCAGGCTCTGGTTCTGTTTTTTTATATTTTCTTCTCAAAGCCAGCCACAGAATCAGTGCTGCCGCACAGCCTGCTGCTCCCAAAACCAGCGGCGGCATATGTCTTCTCACACCGCCATACTGGCACAGATGCCACAGACGCTGCAGGGTAAAGATGTAACATACCAGACTTATCTTTCCTGATAATGTATAAATGTATTGCATACTGACACCTTTTCTTTTGTTTTATTCATATTTCGGGTTCCTTTCCCTTTTTCTTATGCCTATTATACTATAGAACACCATATTAAAACAGACTGCATTCTCAGCCTCCCCTTGTAATATCCTGCTTCTGATACCACTCCAGAGCTTTAAAAAAATCCTCTGGCTGAAAATCAGGCCACAGGCCATCGACCACATAGAAATCCGCATAGACAGACTGCACAGGCAAAAAGCCGGACAGCCGTCTCATGCCTCCCCAGCGGATAATCAGGTCGATACGGGAAATATCATGGGACTGCAGCTGGCGGCAGATTTTCGTGCGGCTGTTTCCCGGATCCTTCAATTTTGCCAGATCCCATTCCCATCCATAGTTCACAAGGAAATTCAGGCGGATTCCGCCTCCGTTGAAATCTGTTCTCTTGGTATACAGCAGCAGTTCTCTGGGAAATGCAGGGGAATCCTGATTTCCCACTACCAGAAGGGATACAGATTCCGCTGTAATCCAGTCAATCGCCTCAACACAGGCCTTTGAAAACGCTTCCACCTGTTCTTTGGGACGCCCGCAGTTATCTGTAGTAAAGCCATAATAGGTAATCTCTTCCACTCCTGCATCTTTTGCCAGCCTCAATAAGTCCAATCCTGGCTTTAATCCATGTGCATAGCCGTCTTTTTTCTGAAGTCCTGCGCCTTTGGCCCAGCGTCTGTTTCCATCTGGAATAATTCCAATATGTTTTGGAATACGCATATCATCACTCTCCTCCTGATGAGTATTCACAGATTTTCCAGAGGTTATACAGTCCAGCCATTCTCACAGCCCGCTTCCCACAGCTGACAGTTACCGCTTATTAAGGCAGGTATCCAGCACACGCCGCAGTTCATCCAGATCTACCGGCTTCGTGAGATACTCGTTCATACCGGCTTTTAGTGCCCGTTTTACATCCTCGGCAAAGGCATTGGCAGTCATTGCGACAATAGGAATTGTATCGGCATCCTGACGTTCTGACATGCGGATAGCTCTGGACGCCTCATACCCGTCCATTACAGGCATCTGGATATCCATAAAAATCAAATCGAAATGCCCCGGTGACTCTGACAGGAAGAGCTCCACTGCCTCCTGCCCATTGACAGCCCTCTCAACGGTGATGCCCATCATGGACAAGAGTTCTTTCCCAATCTCGGCATTCAGGTCATTGTCTTCAGCCAGCAGGACGCAGGACTTCTCATAGGTTCCCATTGCTTCTGCCTGTGTCTTTGGCGTCTCTGGTTCCACCAGCTCCCGAAAGCTTCCAAGGAGTCGGCTTTTAAACAGCGGCTTTGTCAAAAAATGTGTTACTCCCAGAGATCGGGCCTGGGCTTCTATTTCCGACCAGTCGTAAGCTGTAAGGAAAACAATAGGAACCTGCTCGCCCACAATTTCCCGGATGCGCACCGCCGTTTCCAGGCCGTCCATGCCAGGCATCTTCCAATCCAGAATAATGGCAAAGTAGTCGTTGCCCTGCCGGCTGCGCTCTGCTGCCAGTTCTACTGCCCGCTCCCCAGTCAGACACCACTCCGCATCTAATCCTATCTCCCGGAGCAAAATGCAGGTGCTCTCACAGGTATCTTTATCGTCATCAGCCAGCAGCACCGGCAGACCATGGAATATTTCAGGCAAAGAAGAATTTTCCGGCACAAATTTCAGATGGATTGTGACAGTAAACCGCGTCCCTTTTCCCAGATCAGAGTCTACACGAATATCGCCGTCCATCATGCGGATCAGGTTGTGAGTAATGGCCATGCCAAGCCCTGTGCCAGTCACTTTGCACAGTCGGCTGTCCTCGGCCCGTGTGAAGGGTTCAAATACCACCTTCAAAAATTCCGGACTCATTCCAATGCCGTTGTCCTCAAAGATAAACTCATATTCTCCATAGTTGTCACTGTGAGACGGGCGCTCCAGGGCAGTCATGCAGATCTTTCCCCCATCCGGTGTGTATTTCACCGCATTGCTGAACAGGTTTACAAATGCCTGCTGCAGCCGGAGACAGTCTCCGAAAACCCTCTCGTGGCGAAGCTTCTGAACATTAAGCTCCAATACATGTCCATGTTCCTGCGCAGAGGGCATAATCATTGCCAGAGTCTCGTCAATGAGGTCTGCCAGGCTGAACTCCTCTTCCTGCAGTTCAATGGCTCCTGACTCGATTTTGCTCATATCCAGTATCTCATTGATGAGAGACAGCAAATGCCTGGAAGACATATTGATCTTTGTAAGGCAGTCCTGAATGCGGTCGGGCTCATGAAGATGAGTGGCTGCAATAGCCGCCATGCCGACAATGGCATTCATGGGTGTGCGAATGTCGTGGCTCATACGGGAGAGGAATTCCGTTTTGGCCGCATTTGCCGACTCGGCATAGCGGTAAGCATCCTTTAAGGCCTGCTGCTGAAGCAGGCGCTCCGCTTTCAGCTTGTCAATGTCCGCATGGTACATGGCCACCTTGGCAGGCAGCCCGTCTAGCCGCTCTGTCACCTGAAAGATCGTCCGCAGCCAGACATTCTCCCTGGAACGAATCGTATACTCCATCTCAATCCGATTCTCCTGTTCCAGGCTTTTCCGAAGATTTTCCAGGCTGGTGAACCTTCTGAACTCCTCCTGATAATCTTCTGTTACCAGCTGCTCTGTCACTGTTTTTATAATCTCGGAATAGACTCCTTCCTTCTGAATCTCTAAGTACTCCTGCCCCCGGTAGGACAGCATGGCAAACCAGTCCCGTACCAAATCTACTTCAAAGACTCCCACATATTCGTTCTGCATACCCAGCAGTGCACGCTGAAGCTTACTGTATGTATCACGATGTCTCATCTCCTCGGCAGCATCCCACAGCAGTCCATAAATTAACGGCGGCTCCCCTTTTCTCTGAGTGCGCCGGGCAAGGAAACCAAACCACACCATCCCGCCTGTCCGGGCATGGAGCATCTGTACATAAACTGTCTTCTCTGTCCCCTGTTCAAAAATCTTCCGGACCGTTTCAATCTGATCCTGCGGGCAAACCATACCCCTGTCCACGCATTTCATAAAGTCTCGTGTCAGAAGCAGAGACTCCTCTTCTCCCTGTGCCTCTCCCTGAGCATTCCTATCAATCGGAGTATAGACCGACAGCACATCCGTTCTGGCATCGTAGCGGAACGTATACCGCTCCGAACTGCGGATTGCCTGACGGTATCTCTCCTGTTCCATCTCCTCCTGCGTCTGATCCGTGATATCCCGGTACACTCCAACTGCGGAACCAGTAGGCTGCCCGTCTTCAGAGAGGATTGCCCGAAAGCTGAGCTGCTGAACGCTTTCTTTTCCATCAGCCTGAACCAGCCTCACTCTTCCAGAGGCGCTGGCAGCTCCCCTCAGTATTTCTTCATGGATGCGGATATATTCCTCCACCGTATCAGGAGCGATGATTCCCCTCTTTACCATCTCATAAGGGACTCCTGGCTGTTCCTCTGCCACTCCAAAGTTCTTCGCAGTCTTAGGATCCACCCGTATGGTCTGTGCTGCCAGATCGTAAATAAACACCAGGCTTCCTGACTCCTCTGCAGCAATCTGAAAAGCCTTCATAAAAACATACTGCTGCTTGTCACTTCCCATACTTCATTACCTCCCAAGTACCCTTGTTTACACTGCTTGATCGCTCAAAGACTCTCACTCCTAATCCGTACATTCCGGCTTTGCAAACCACATTTAAAACTGTGCTGGAAATGTTTTCTCTAAGTCTGGAAAAGGTGTGTTTAACACGAAACATGAAATGAATTTTGATAGGCAAATTATAGTATAAATCCTTTATTTTGTCTATTGGTTTCAAGCCACGCCCTGCCTTGTGCAGGGCGATTCCTTCGTTTTAATAATCTATTCCACCACAACGGCTGTCCCGCTGGCTGTTACCATAAGCATGCCATTATCTGCACCGAGAACCTCATAATCAATGTCTACGCCTACTACTGCATTGGCGCCTAAGGCAGCTGCCCTTTCTTCCATTTCTCTTAATGCACTTTCTCTGGCCTGAACCAGTTCCTGCTCGTAACTGTTTGATCTTCCTCCAAAGAAATTGCTGAATGAAGCTGCAATATCCCTTACAAAATTTACACCGGATATTACTTCTCCAAAAACAATCCCTCTGTACTCTACGATTCTTTTACCTTCTATAGAAGTTGTCGTTGTTGAAATCATATTCATCATCCTCTCCTTTAATCATAATCAAAGATCCATCACAATTTTTTTACAATTTCGATTGCTGTGCAGAGCAATTCATATCGTATATTTCTTTGGGTATTCCAACTGCGTGAATCCCATTCCTCACCACTTACATCATCACCTGCATACAGTAGCTGTGCGAGTGGGATGTTATAATAGTGAGACACCGCAAACGATGAATGCTCCACATCCCATGGCATATAACTCTTCAAGCGCCACTGCCTCACCAGGCCCACCGCAAAGTGCCATTGTAATACAAAGTCTGTCTGTACCATATCTGACACTGCCAAGAACGATTCTTTTACGCCATCATAATGTTTGATGTAGTTTCCGAGCTGACTGATTCATCTGGAATGCCTTGTTTGTCATTTTTCATAATAACCGATAATCTCCTGTTCCAGCTTCACATTATGCTTCAACATATATTCAACTGTATTACAGTAAAGTTCGTTTTCTGCTAAAGACTTCAGTCTGCCCCGATCCCGCTCACTCAGCGGCTGGCAGCATCTGCAAAAACGTTCATCCTGAAGTTCTGCCGCCGACATACGATACAGTCCAAAGGGAATTTCTGTTATCCGGCACAAATTTTCATGGATATAAAATCCGCCTGCATCTAAATCTCCAAAATGCAGGTATTTCACCCTCGGATTATTCTGATATACCAATTTTAAAAAATCCCGCTGAAACCTAGTTGCATAGCCTCCCAGATAGAAAAAACTGACCTCCTGATTCCCACAACGGTAAAAAGAAGTTTTATTTTCCACTGTCATAAATTCCGGCGTGTGAACAATTACCTGCTCCAACGCCTCAAGATCCTCAGTACAAAATTCAACACCATGTTTTAAAGCCCCCAGTTCCAGCAGTTTCCCATCAATTTTCAGTGTGATATCTCCCTTTAGACAGATCTTCTGCTTTTTCGGAACAATGTGGTATTTCTGCAAAATCTCGTCCTGTAATTCCCCCTCTTCACAAGGCATTTTTTCATATGCCCGAAGCAGATTACATACGCTTTCCAACGTATTTTCTTCCAGATACTTGGAAGAACCGTAAATCAGCATAGACGCTTCCCGCACATAAAGCAGGGTTTCATTTTTTTCAATAAATGTAAGAGCCTTCAGCACCTCCTCTGTCTGAAGGTAACTGTTTGGAATTTTGTTTTGCACAAGGATCCCCTTTAACCGCTCACATTCCCTGTCTGCCGCCGGAGAAATCCCGCTGTAGCGGGCAATCATCTTCTCCACATACTGCCGTTTTCTGGATTTCGATTCATACCCGCAGGCCGACTCCAGATAGGCTTCAATCTCTTCTACCTTCTCGTCAATCAGGTAAATCTTTGCAATCTCGCTGCTGAAACCATTTTTCTCAAATGCAAGAAATCCATCTCTGCTGCAGACTTCTGCAGCCTGGTTAATTGCCTCTATCTCTTCCAGGTCTCCATCATTTTTATTATACTTTTTATACAGTTCCACAGGTGAAATGCTGGTTCTGCGGCAAATCACATTGGTTCCGCTATCCTTCCTGCTTTTCCGGTATTTCTCCACCAACAAAATCAGCATTTTTTCTTTATATGTTTTCATAAGCCTTTTCCTCATGAAACTGGACAATACCAAGCTGCATACTGTCAGGACGCACCCGCAGCACCGGAAGCAGAACCTCACACTCATTTCCAATAGTCTCTGTTTTATCCGGAGAACAGAAGATTACCTGCAGCTTCTGCTGCCTCATAAAATTCAGCATCAATTTTACATTTCCCGGATCCATCTTGGCAAAGGGTTCGTCTATAAACACAAGTCTGGTAGAATTTACCCGCTGATTATAAATCATAAGCAGTGCTGAGGATAAAATCAGCAGATACGGGATCTGTACCTCCGCACCTGAGTTAAAGCCAGTCTGGCGTGACAGCTTTGCACGATCCAGAATCTGATTGCTTACTAAAATTTCGTAGGTCATATAATTCCGATAATCTGCAAAGCGGGCAATGGTTTCCTCGCTGTTTTTTTCTATAATCCGGTTAATAATTTTACGGAGTTCTTTTTCCAGACATTCTCCCTCTTCATCAGAAACAGAAGTAAACATGCCAAATGTCATCTGTCCGTCTGAGCTGCCTAACTGCTCCCGCTCTTCCAGATATCTGGCATACTCAATGATTTTTGCATATTCTGTACCATCTTTTACATAATGGACATCAAACTGATACTTGGCAGAGAAATCCAGCTTCACCAGTTCCCCATTGATCTGCTTTAAATCTTCTCTGGCCTTTTCACAGTATTTTCGAATATTTAAGACAAATTCATTTTTAAAGATGTCCTCGTATCGTCTGGTCTGAGCATCCAGATCCTGACGGATTTCCTGAAGATTATCCATCCAGATCCGATCTTTTCTGGCCGCATAAAGTTCCCTTCCTTCTGTTCCAACGACCAGTTCGTTTCCTGGGTAACGACTGTTATAGGAAGCCTGTAGAGTAAAAAGTTCCTTTCTGTGCTGTTCAATGCTTCTGGTAATACGCCCTCTTGTTTCCTGTGCCAAAAGGCCGCCCTGAGCGCCGCCTGCCAGGAATTTTTCATAAATTTCTACTGCTTTCTGAACTACAGTGTAAGCATTTATTTCATATTCCCGGAAACGGCCTTCTTCTGCCTCAAGTTCCGCTGTTTTCTGCTGTCCTCTCCCCTCACACAGCCGGATTTCCGCTCCTAAACTGCTGTTTTCCTGCTCCAGATTCACTCTGAGCTGCTTTATCCCACTTTGTTCATCCTGAAGCCGCTGAACCAACTGACTCAGTTCTAAATATTCCCGATTATTTTTAAGTGCCTTCTCCAGCCGATTCATCTGGTTCTCTGATTCTGTACAAAGCCTTGATACTTCCTGATATTTCAATGGTGCTTCGTATGAATAGGAACGGAAAAAGGCTTTGTCTCCATTCAGCTGGTTCTTTCTGATTTCCAATTCTCTGCGTTTCACAAGCACAGCCTGCTTCTCATCACGAATGCGCCGAATCTCCTTTTCTGCACGAATCCGGTTCAATTCATAAATTTTCTGCCCCAGGTAATAAGAACCAATACGATCCAGACGGAGGAAATAACTGTCCATGGCCACAGACACTCTTCCTTCTTTGGAAATAGCATTTTCAAAATTACGAACCTTCTGCAGTTCTGCAGCATGCATCCTTCCCAGCTGAAAGTCAAAATATCTCTTCGCCACCTCATTTTTAATTTCCAGCATATGCACCACTGAATCTGCTTCTGGATTGATCTCTTTCCTCATCAGCAGCTTCGTATTAAACAAATGGGCGTATTTATGGGATGAGCGATTTAAAACGTCATCTGCTATGTCATAATACTGGGGGTCTACCAGAATGCTGTACCGGCGTGGCCCAAGAAACGCCTCTATGGCATCCCGCCAGGTTTCATCTGACAGACTGATTACATACTCGCAGGCAAACTGAGCTCTGCTCCCAATCTTCCTCTGTTCAAACTCTCGGTTGATCTCATCCCGCAGTCCTACATAGTCTGGTATCCGGTCGTAAGTATTTCTATGTTTTCCACAGTCTTCCAGAATTTTCTCCTGAATATTCAGCTTCCGGTCCAACTCTTTTGCAGCCTGGTTCAAGCGATCGATTTCTCGAATTTTCTCGTCATAAGCCTGTTCTACAAGCTGCTTCAGTCCATCTGCTGCAAATTCCTTCTCAGCCGATGAATAGTCGCTTTCGCAAAGAGATGACAGAATCTCCTTTTTCTCTACGGTTTGTCCTTCTACCATAAAACTGTGAAGAATTTCGCTGACTTTCGTCTGAAAATCCTCCAGCTCCCGGCATTTCGCCCACCATTCTCCCTTTTCTTTTTTTAGTAAGGCCAGCCGCCCCCGTTCTTCCTCCACCATTCTGGCGCCGTCCATCTGGCTTAAACTGACTTTTGCCTGAACCAGACGATTATCCAGCTCATTTAACCGTTCATCTAAAATCTGAAGATTCTGGCTGACCTCTTCCTGCTTTTTCTCTGCCTCTTCTTTTTTCTTCTCCAGCGCCTCTATGCCGGCCCTAAGGTCTTTTTTCTTTTTGTAAACAATCTTAATATCGTCAGATAAAAGCCTGTTGGACTCGCTCTCAAAAGTATCGTACTCTCCCAGAATATGCTCCAGTTCCTCAATCTCTTCCTGAACCACATGAAAGGTATGATTCAGCCGTTCAATGTTATTTTTAGCTTCGATCAGCTTGCTGAAATCTACATTTTTCTCTTCCAGAACACTTTCCCGGATAAAACGATCAATTTTGGCTTCCGGATCATAAGACATGATTCCCCGCAGCTTTCTAAGATAGGTTGGCATCTGATTGATGCCGAGTTTCAATCCCGTCATCTGCATAAACTTTGGCAGTCCCTGTTCCCGGTTTAACAGCGTAAGCTTATATTGTTTCTGAAGCTCTGCAGCACTGTATGGCATGAGAATACCTTCCATCTCATAGGTATGGTTTATCTCTTCCATTGATTTTCTGTCAATCGCATAGCGATAGGTCTGATAATTGTTGGAAGCATTCGTTTCAATTACCACGCCAAGAAGGAAAATTTTTTCCTCTGCCTGATCGAAGAATTCCAGCACAATATGACTGTATACATTGGGCACCTTCTCCGGCGGCCGCATATAGGTTCCTGCAGTAGCGTCCAAAAGACCTCTGGTGTAGGAGGAAACGGTCCGGCTGCCCTTTCCTTCGGAAGATTTATTAAATACCGTATCGCCATAAGCTGCATATTTGATAGCATCTAGCATAGCAGATTTACCATTTCCGTTTTTTCCTGCAATCAGCGTAAAAAAGCCAATCGGCGCTGTTACATTGGCAAAACCATACCAGTTGATCAGGCGAACTTTTTTCAGTAAGATCATTCTTCTTCCTCCTCAAAATCTTCTGGTTCTATGTCCTGCTGCTCATCCGTTTTTTCGGCCTCTGCCGTCTTTTCGGCCTCTCCATCCTCTTTCAGATATTCTCCTGCAACCGTTTTAAACTGAGGGAGATCCCAGCCAAACTGAAGGGAGGGATATAGCTGAATCTTCATGTCCTCTCCTTCTTCCTCCTCGGAATAATTGATCAGACTATACTTTTTAAACAGCTTGAACGCAGCATTTAATTCTGTCCGGACGACAAGCACTCCATAATTACGAATTTTATCAATTAAATCTCCCTTGGTAACAAAATTCCCCTCATTGCAGCCCAGATTTTCCAGATATACTTTCCAGAGTACCAGAAGCAGATGATACTGCAAGTTAGTAAATGTCACTACATTGGCTCGTTTGAGACCAACTGTTTCCATATCCGCCTCGCTGGCAATCAGCATTGCTACACCCGCCTTATCATCCACTAAAAGGTCAAACCCGATCATACGAAGATATTCAGAAATATCCTGCCGGTTCGATTCTCTGGAAACAAAATCATACAGTTTTCCATCTCTCTCCTGAAGAATAAAAGTAGACTCCAGGAGTTTTCGAATACATTTCTTAAACAGGAGTCCGTTTTCCTCCTTCACAGTTATATGCAGACTGATATCACTCATATTTCTTCCTCTTTATCTTAATCCGGCTGATTGCCGCAACTTCCGTTTCCACTGTACCTTCTTCAAAAACCACATCATAGGGAAATCCCACAGAACCGGAATAAATGATACTGGAAGCGATCATCATGGCATCCTCTCTTGTCCGGACGCCCCACTCCTCCACTGACACCTGCCCCTTATCCGGAATTTTCTCATCCAGATAATCCTTTACCCGGTCCATACTGTACCGATCCGGTATCGCTGTCAAAAGTTCATCTGTCAGACGCAGTTTCTCCTCCATAGACAGTTCATCCGATGGAATCCCTGCATTTTTTGTATTCGGATTTGCCTTTTTCCGCCGTTCAAAGGACTTTCGGCTTATATAGCCAACCTGCAGCTGACGATAGCTTTGAGAAATCTGCTGTATCACAGTATCCCGCCCTTCTTCATCCAAGTCCTTTATAAAAAGCAGCAGTCGATTCAGCACACTTTCCAGATTGGTACCGTTGTTTAAAACCATCATCATGCGAACGGAATAGAGATTATAATACGTATTGATTTTCTTATCAATATAGCCCACTGTCTGATCATATTCCAGACTGATAAAACTGTCCAGCTCCGCAAATTGGCGGTTAATTTTCTCCTTCGCCTGAAACTCGTCCACATTTTTAAGTTCTCTATATTCCCTTATCATCTGCTCATATAATTTGGAATCCCTCAATTTTCGAAGCATACGCTCAATACTGGCAATATAGGATGGAATCAAGCCACTCTTTTTTATAAAAAAGTAATCATTAAAAAAACGCTTCAGCAGTTCGTCTTTCAGTAAAAACTGTCCCAGACTATTGGCATCCGACATCTTTGTCACTGCACGCATAATTTCCTGAACACTGTCTTTTAAAATCAGAAGCTCATTTTTCAGATCACATTCATTTTCAATCAGGGGAAGCAAGATATTGGAATACGGCCGAATTGCCCGGACGCTGTCTTTTCCGAATGAGGACTTTAATATTTCATAGATAGAAAAAATGTGGTTTGTGATTGCGCTGTTGGAATTCAAGTCAAAAATTTTATGTATCGCATCCACCAGTTTTCGGCAATAGGCCGAAACGGACGCAATATTATCCCCACTGCGCCCAATTTCCTGGGGCGTTATCCACCCGCAGGCACGAAAATAACGGAGAATGGAGGAAGCGTTTTCCTGAGGTGTCCGCCTGCTGCTGACCTCCTCTCCAATATTCTCCGTCTCTATAGAATACATGCAATTCTGCAGGTAAAGAATCAAACAGTTTCTGGCATCTGCCTCGTACAATACCGGAATTTCTTTTGATTTTTCAATCAGCAGACTGATACACTCAAAATAAATCTCCCGGTTCTGGCAGCAAAAGGGATTGAAAAATTTATCATTGATCGTTTCAAAAAACGGCATCTCTCTACCCCCTACTATATTTTCCTGTGTTATATCAAATTATATCAAATTGCTAAAAAGACAGCCAGTCCTGAATTTTATAATCGTTTGGATTTTCACATCGGCTCCACAATACATTCTGTATGTGTTGAGGGTGTGATAAAGATTCCCGAAGGCAGAATTTCTTCCTAGTGGACACCTGTTTTTTACCATTTCAGAAACGAATTATTCCTTTACTGTTTCTTCCGCTTCAAGTAAGAACCTATCATAATCAGATACAAATACCCTATCCTGCACAATCCGGTATTTTTCAAATTCTGTTTCTGCATAAAGTTTAGCCTGCTCTGCACTGTTCTTTCCCGCATCTGTTAGAATTTCATTTCCATACTGTCTGAAAAAAATGTCTTGTGGTCTTCGCATCTTTATCATAATCGAAGGCAGTAGCATATAAATCCGTTACTTTCTGATAAAACTTACGCTCGGAAAGACGAATTTCGCGGATATTCTGTAACTGTCGCTCAAAATATTCATCCGTAAACATATGGCTCTTTTTCAAGCGTTCTTTATCCATTGTCCAACCCTGAATCGTATAATCTTTGACAATTTAACCTGCCCATTTACGAAATCTAACCGCCTGGTCATTATTTACTTTGAATCCAACTGCAATAATTGCCTGTAAATTATAATGCTTGGTATTATAAGATTTCCCGTCAGCTGCAGTTATTAAGTATTTCTTAATAACTGATTCTTCCATTAATTCACCATCTTCAAAAATACGTTTCAAATGCTGATTGATTGCTGATACCGACACATCGTACAACATAGCCATCATCTTTTGCGTCAGCCAGATATTTTCATTCTCATACCGCAGTTCAAAGCTATCTGCCTAGTCTCCCACTGAAGCCACATAAGTTAAATATTCCGCTGCAGAACTATGTATTGTAATTTCCTTCTTTGTTCTTGCCATCTAACCTCTCCCCTGTATCATTTACACAATAATTATTTGGACAATAAAACAACATCCGTTATCCATTCAATTTTTCCATCTTGATTAAATAATTTGCACTTAATCGAATATGCTTATAGCCACTTTCTAATCCTCCATTAATTCGAGTGAACAATGGTACTGGCTTTTCATCAGCCGAAAATGTAACAGAGTGGAGAATATATGACATATCCTTTTTCATACAAATATAATCAAGTGCAATTTCAATCATCGTTTTTCTTCCCTCATGATACGGATTACGTATTTCTATTTCATAAAGATTACCCTGAAAATGCCTTGCTTTTTTCAAAGGAAGAAATATGTATTCTTTTCCTGCATCCGTAAAAACCAAGCCTACAGTACCTGCCATGCTATTGAGTATTCTAAGGATTGTGCTGGGTTCTTTATAAATCTGTTCATCCGAGGGAATGGTAAAACTATTATGTTTTGCCTGTTCAATGTATTTCCAATCCATCAAAATTCTAGACGGTATATTACCACTTAATACATTTAACTGGGCACCTATGTAATTTATACAATCTTCGATATCGATTCGTTCCCAATAATAATGTTTTGTTGCCTTCTCCATTAAACGGTGCAATGGCTCTGCTGTTTCAATCTGAAGCCTTTCTTTATCGATATAAATATCCTCGCGATTTCTTGAGTATTCTGCCGAAAATCCATTATTATTACAATTAATTACCATCCAAATTGTTTTTGCATACAAATAAACATCAGATTTTCGGTAATCTATACCATCAATTTTCTCAACTGACTGAAGTTCCGGTGGACGAATTGCCTGCGGTCCTAAGCGATCATTCACCTCTGTTATGTGTTCATCAGTATCATCTATATTCCAAATAAGACCAAAATCAGATAGTCTCAATTCTCCATCTAATATCAAAAGATTCTTTGGCTTAATATCTCTGTGTGCAAATCCAAGTTCGTGTAATTCCCTTATACAATTTCCCAAATAAAGCATCTGAGTCATTTTTTGCAAAACAGAGAAGTTTTTCGGGTTATATTGTTCTGCTTTAGGCATTAAATACCATAATACCTCTGGATCTTCTTCACAGTATACTGAAGTATCATATATAGGAACAATTCCTCCAACTTTCTCTTGAAAAGAAAGAACTTTCTCGATTTCTTTTTTAAACCGCAGTTTTCTCTTTCTCAATTCTTTCTCTTCTTTTGGTATTACATCTAAAAACTTAATGGCATAACCGCCTTTTTGTAATAATAAATTGCCTCCTTCGATAATATCAGCAGCAAAAACACTTCCATTTCCCCCGCTTCCGATCTTTCCCTTAACAAGATACGTCCCATATTTTCCCTCCACTTTCAAACCTGTTCTGAAAGAGCTATTAGTACCAGCCATTTTCCGCATCTATCCTTTCTCTTTCAGATTCTTTTTTATAGCCTTCATACAATCCATAAAAAATCTTTGCAGTCTGAGGATAATATGGCTCTAAATACTGAGCATTCTTTTTAAACTCCACCGCCATCCTAAGTTCTGCTTTTCCTGCAGAAGGAGTGAATACGCCACGACGATTATATACAGCTGTCTGATAACGGCTGCTCATCTTATTATCACCATACTTCTCAATCATGTTTCTAACTGCTTCACATGGTTCATGCCCATCCGCACCTAGTGGAGAAAATGAGAACAAACGTCCAAGAGTGCTAGTAAACAAACTTTCTTGATCATTCTCAATCAACAATTGTCTATATTTCTCTACCCACTGTTCTAACTTGTCTTCTGATACTTCTCCGTTATTTTCCATTGGACAAAATTGAGCCTTCTCGTAAATCATATACATATTATGAATATATGTTTGATCCTTCAAATGCTTTTCTACTGTGTCATGATCTTTTTTAAATACTACATTTATAATTTGTGCAAATAATTCTGGGGACTTCTTAATCATATGGCGGAGGCATTTCATATTCTTCCAATCCAACAAATTCATAAACATAATCTCAATCTGGGCAATTCTGGTACATTTTTTCGGTTCATCAATATAAGCTCTTTGAATTACACCTACTAGCTGTTCAACATAATAACCTGTCATCTGATCGCCTTCAGAGTGTGGCATGCTCTCAATATCTTCAAAACACTTAAAAATCTGCTCCGCTGACAATGGATTTCGATAGTGAATTCGATGAATCTGAGCCAAATACACATCAAGAACAGCATATTTTTTACATTCTTCTAATACCCAAAAATTATTGTACTCATCACAGTAAAAACAATTTTTCCAAAATTCTTTTTTTATTGGTTCTGGTGCAAATGTAACAAGAGGAACTTCTTTGGTTCTGCGTGCTTCCACCTTATAGATTTCTGCTAAAACTTCAATCGAACAACCATCACTTGACAAACTATCGATAATTGTTTTGTATGGTAAATATTCATTGTCTTCTATGCTTCCTAAATAGTCAACTGCAATTGTACCTGATTTCTGAACTGATAATAAATTTTTAAATGTTTCAAAATCCCATTTTCCTTCATTCCAATACTTAGCCAGATAAATTCCCAAAGGTGAATATGATTCTTGAGCACAAACTTTCGCCAATATGTTTAAGTCATAGTCAAACGATTGAAATTCCATTAGTTTATCTTGAATTAGTTTTTGTTTAGCTACTTCATTATCTTCTCTTCCTCCTTCTTGCTCATAAGGAACAGGATGAAGAAGTGGATAGTCATGATCATTTACAAACAAATAAGCATATTCATATTCGGGAGTTTTAATATTAATTTTATTAAGAAGGTTTTCGTATTCAACAATTTTCTCTTCAGACATTGCCCACTCTGAAGACGTAAAATATCTATGTCGATAGATAAGATGTCGAATCTCATTTTTAATCCTCATTACTTCTTCATCAGACATTTGACCAAGTTCATACAAAAGTTGTTCAAAAACATTTTTTCTTAATTCTTCAGGAAAACATTCTGCTAAAGCAAATATTCTCTTCCAACGTTCTACCGAGAAATCCATATGCTTTATCAGAAGTTCAAAATATCCCAAATGTGTCTTTCTCATTTCAGCTATAGTAGTCACTTGGGCTATTTCATGCTCCCTATATTTTGGCGATAACAGTTCTCCAACTATATTTTTCCTACTATCTATAGCTGAATATAAGTATTCCCAAGTATTGCAATAATCAATATCAAACGCAATTTCAGCTGCTGCTATTTTTTCTTCTGCGGTCTGAAGAGAAGAAAAATTCATCCATGTACAAAATATTTTTGCAAAAATATCTTTAGGAGAGTTCGATTTATATTCAAAATGATAAGAGTCTAATTTCAAAAGCCATCGAAATGCCGGCCAAAAATACTCTTTCTGACAAAGGAATTCTTCAACTCCCCACAAAATATCAATATAAGCATTTCTTCCAAAAAGGATGTCGTTTGATTGATTCTGAAATAGAGATAAAAACCCTGTATCTCCATTCAATTCGTTTTCAAGTCTTTCCAATGTAGCTACTGGAGATATTTCACAAAGTTCTCTCCAGAATTTAGATATATAAATCCATTGTTTTTCGGTTTTTACATCCTTTAACACTTCTGCAACTAAATCGTTTAGGGCTAATTGCACTTCTTTGTCATTCTGATATGCCCCTTCAATAAGTAACGTTTTTAACATACCTTTTCGTATTGTTTCAGACCAAAATAACCTTTCACCCTTTAATCTTGCTTTCAATCTTTCACGGCTATCATAAGTAAAAAGATTCTCCGATTCATTGAGGACCTCCAATACTGCTACGACAAATGATTTCCAAATTGTTTCGTTGGTTAAAACATTAAGATAGCTCCAGACATTTTCTGTACTTGCCAAATAATATGAGATAGCTTCGTTACTCTTAAACATGTATAGAAGAGGATCTTCTCCCTTTGCATATGGAAGGACCTCTTCTAGGAATCTGTCATATGAATCACCATACAAGGATTCAATGATTAATTTATCACCTTCGATTTCTTCCCAACTTCCAATTAAGAGACAAGTTTTTTTTGCTCTATCACTAATACTGTCTAGCCAAGAAGGTAATTTTAAATATTCTCCTCTAAACAACTGTTTTTTTATCTGGATATATAAACCATGAGTATCCGCTAAAAGAGTATAAACCTTGTCGTACTCCATTCCTGCTTCTTTTAAACATTTTGACAATGTATCATATGTCCTTGGACGCAGTTCTAAAACATGCTTGTTAAATACCGGCATATTTTCATCTATCACAAAAATATTTGTGTTATTCTCAATTGCTATAATTTCTTCTGCATAGAACCAAGGGATATACACATTTCCTTCATTACCTAATGCAAGAAGTTTATTCCACGAATCTAAATCCCTAACAACATAAATAGGACGCTTATCATTCAGTCTCCATAATTCATTAAGAACACAGTAAATAGTATCCTCTATGCTGCGTCCTCTTATAAAAACCACTTCCTTGTATCTTTGATCTTCAAATTCATCTTGAAAGCGCTCATCATCAACTATGAAAAATTGTATTCCAATCGATGGATTCTGAGTTTTTCTTCTAAGTTCGATATCCATTTGTCCAGAAGATACTATTGCAATTTCCTCACGATTATAAATTGCAAGCTCATTTGACATCTTTTCGATTCGATTTCCCAATTCCAAAAAACTCTTTTCCTGCTCCTTTTTCCATTCCTGCTGAAAATAATGCTCGTACTTATCCGGATTCAGCGTTCTTAATTGTTCAAGTATTACATAAATTATTTTCATTGTATAGGCTTCAGCAACTTCATAAGGAATTTCATATTTGCCCATCAGATCCATAAAAACCTTATATAATCTATACTTTAAATCATATCCATCATTAGATTGTAAGTCCCGTGCTATCTGAGTTAAATTTTCTCTCGATAGCGTAAGCACCAAATCCTCAAAAAATTCATTCTCTTCCTGTTCATTTTTAGTAAAGAATTCCCCTGCACTAACAATTAATTTCTTCCACTCCTGTGCTCCTTTCATTTTTTTTACAATACTCTCTCCTGCTGAAATCAGAATATCCTTTACTTCAGCATAACTAAGGCTTGCAATAGCATCTAGCAATAGCTCAAGCATATTTGGATCACTCCTTCATCAAAAATCCTATAAACGGGTGCATTGCTCTATACCGATATTTCCCACATCAATAACGGAAAGCTCCGTAATCTCTGCAATATCTTCCAAGGACAATTTCGTATTTATGATAAATTTCAATGCCATCCCCCTTTGCGTTTCAAATACACCTCATTTAGCATATCTTCTATCACCTTGCACTGTCCCATAATTGACTCTTTCACACTCTCTCCAGCTTCACGACACATTCTGTGTGTCCCGTCCACGGAAATAAATCCACTCCCCAGGCCTCCCTTGCCCGGTATCCATTTCTGGCAAATACCTTCAGATCCCTTGCCAGTGTCTCCGGGCCGCAGGAAATATAGACAACCGTCTTGGGGCCTGCCTCTGCCACAGAACGAATAAATTCCTCTGTGCTTCCGCTTCTGGGCGGATCCATAAACACCACGTCCAGTTTCTCTCCCTCAGCAGCCATCCGGCTCATAAAACGGCCTGCGTCATTACAGTAAAATTCAATGTTTTTTATCTCATTTCTCTTCGCGTTCTGAACGGCATCCCTGACTGCATCCTTGTTAAGCTCCACTCCAATCACCCGTTTCGCCCTGCCGCTGGCAGTGATTCCAATGGTTCCGATTCCGCAGTAGGCATCTAACACGGTCTCACTTCCTGTAAGAGCCGCTAATTCCATTGCCTTGTTATAGAGCTTCTCCGTCTGCACCGGATTTACCTGATAAAAAGATTTGGAAGAAATTCTGAACCGATGGCCGCACAGCACGTCCTCAATATATCCCTTTCCAAAGAGCACATGCTCCTTCTCTCCCAGCACCATGCTGGTACTTCTTCCATTGATGTTCTGAATAATAGTAGTAATTTCAGGGTGCTTTTCTCTCAGCGCCTTGATAAAATTATTTTTCGACGGGAAAACCGGCGATGCTGTCACCAGAACCACCATGATCTCTCCTGTGGCAAAGCCTCTTTTCACCAGCACATGGCGGAGCAGTCCGTAGCCTGTGTCCTCGTCGAAGGTTCTGATCTTAAAGGAGCGGAGCATGGAACGGATGGTTCCAATGATCTCATCGGCCTTCTCATCCTCGATCAGGCAGGTTTCAATGGGAATCAGGTCGTGAGTCCCCTCCTTATAAACACCGGAAACGGCATTACCCCTGCGGTCGTGGCCAAATACTGCGTGTACCTTATTTCTGTAATGATATGGATCCTCCATTCCAATGATATCCTTGACCGGACAGCTTCCGGCAAGAAGTGTTTCCAGCATTTCCCGCTTCTTAGCCAGCTGCTTTTCATAGGTAAGGTGAAGGTACTGGCAGGCGCCGCACTTTTTATAAATGGGACATGCTTTTCCTGTCTCCCTCTTTTTCTGCTCTCTCACCCTCTTTTCCGGTTGTTCCTTTTTTTCCCTCTTTCCGTATGCTTCTGCTCTTCTGTTTCTATCTGCCATCTTTGCTTCTTCCCTTTCTGTTTATATAATTTTGTTATTTGTAATATTTTTATTATTTTGAAATTTTTCTACTTTTT
>CAUCIO010000004.1 GCA_958442925.1 uncultured Clostridium sp.
CTGTCCAGAACCATTGGAGCGGAGGGACTGGGTGTCTACCAGATGGTATTCCCCGTCCATTCCATCGCCTTCGCTCTTTGCTGCGGGGCGATTCAGACCTCTATCTCCCGCCTGGTAGCCAGAGAGCATCAGACGGGAAGAGCTGCCCTTCGGACAGGGCTTTTTATTTCTCTGTCCATCTCTGCTGTTCTTACCTTTCTCATCTGGCAGGCTGCTCCTGAGCTGGCCCATTTCGTCCTTTTAGAGCCTGCCTGCGGCCCTCTGCTGCCTGTTATGGCTTTATCTATCCCGTTTTCTTCCATCCACGCCTGCATCTGCGGCTACTATTATGGTATGAAGCGGACCGCCGTTCCGGCACTGTCACAGATGGCAGAGCAGCTGGTTCGCATGGGGGCTGTATTTCTTATGGTGCAGGTGCTGACGGAAAACGGCCGCCCCGTCACAGTCTCTGTCGCCGTCTGGGGCATGATGATCGGTGAAGCAGCCTCTGCTGTCTACAGCTATCTAGTCTATGCAGTTTCAGAAGCAGGAGGGCAGAAAACTAAACAGATGTCCTTTTTTCATATGGCAGGGCCTCTTATGGCCATGGCTGTTCCTCTTATGGGAAACCGGCTGATTCTAAACTGTCTGCAGAGCCTGGAGGCCATCTTCGTGCCTAACCGGCTGATTGCCTTCGGGCTGAGCCATTCTGACGCTTTAAGTATATACGGAGTTTTAACCGGCATGGCTCTGCCCTTTATTTTCTTTCCCTCCGCTGTCACCAATTCTCTGGCCGTAGTGCTGCTTCCCACTGTGGCGGAGGCTCAGGCTCAGGAAAACAGCGGCCGGATAGAACATACCATTTCTCTAGCCCTGCGCTACAGTCTCTGCATGGGTATTTTCTGCATCGGCCTGTTCACGCTTCTGGGATCCCAGCTGGGAATGACTGTCTTCTGCAATCAGACAGCCGGACAGTATATCGCCGTACTGGCGTGGCTCTGCCCTTTTATGTATATCTCTACCACCATGGGAAGTATTTTAAACGGCCTGGGAAAAACGGCTTCAGTCTTTCTGCACAATGCAGTCTCTATGCTGCTTAATCTGGCCTTTGTAGTATTTGGTATTCCCCATATGGGAATGCGGGCCTATTTTTATGGTCTTCTTCTCAGCGAACTGCTGCTGGCTCTTCTGCACCTGTACTGTCTCAATCGGGAGGTACATGTCGCTATAGATACCTGGGAAATGATTGCAAAGCCCTGTCTGTGCCTGGCTGCCGCCATAGGGCTCCTGAAGTTTTGTACGCCTGCCCTGGAATATCTGAAAGCAGAGGGAGCCAGCGGCTTCCTCTGCCTGGCCGGGCAGGGAGCCGTCCTCAGCGCCGGATATGTGGGGTTGCTGTGGAAAAGCCATGGCAAAAGATACGGAAAAAAACGTCGACCCAGTTTTGACAGCTGAAAGGCAGGAGTCTATATTTTCTCAAAAACCCCCGGAGAACAGTTTCTCCGAGGGTTCCATCCCGTTATAAGCAATCCTGTTATTTCATCTGAGCTTTCTGTTATCTGGCTGCTACTGCCTCCATCTCCATTAACACATCCTTAGGAAGTCTGGCTACCTCCACACAGGAACGGGCCGGACAGGCATCCTTAAAATACTCGGCGTAAATCTCATTGATCTTTCCGAAGTCATTCATGTCCTTAATGAATACTGTTGTTTTTACCACCTGTTCCATGGTAACTCCCGCTGCGGCAAGAAGGTTTTTTACATTTTCCATCACCTGTCTGGCCTGTCCCTCGATCGTCTCTGCAATCTCTCCTGTAGCAGGATTAACCGGGATCTGACCGGAAGTATAAACCATCCCGTTTACCTCAATCGCCTGGGAATAGGGTCCGATAGCCGCCGGCGCCTTTTCTGTACTGATTACCTGTTTCATAGCTGTTTTCCTCCTGTAAATAATAAATTAAAATGTAAGGCCTCTGTTTCCAGCTGCCGTTATTTTTTTAAAATAGAAGTTTCGGTGATCTCTATCTTTCCCTCTTTTAAAAGGTGTCCCACTGCCCTCTTAAACGCGTTTTTACTCAGGTTAAACTCTCTCTTAATTACCTCCGGAGACACCTTGTCATTAAATGGAAGCGCCCCGTCAAACTCGTCAATCACCTTTAATATCTCCTCTGCATCCTTATCGATCTGCAGATAGGCTTTTTCCCGACAGCTTAAATCCAGCTTGCCGTCCGGGCGGATTTTCGTAATTCTGGCCTCTATTACCTCGCCAATGTGGAACGTGCGAAATACCTCTTTTGCCGGAATCATGCCGTAGTATCTGTCATCCACAGCCACAAAAACGCCCAGCCTGTCATTGAGTTCATAGACGCGTCCCTTAACTCTGTCATCCTTTTCATATCCTGTGGCAGTCTGAAGATACGGATACACCCTCATGGTCGCCGCCAGGCGGCTGCTCTTATCTACGTATAAAGCCACCAGGCACTCCTCTCCTGCCCGAAGCCTTGCCGTCTGCTCCTTAAACGGAAGAAGCAGATCCTTCTCCAGCCCCATATCCAGAAAAGCTCCTATCTTGGTAATTTCCTTTATCTTCAAAATCGCCGTATGGCCTGCCTCCAGCTTCGGTTCCGCCGTAGTAGCAATCAGGCGATCCTCAGAATCCTTGTAAATAAATACAGAAAGGCTGTCCCCAATCTTCGTTCCCTCCGGAACCTGCTTTTTAGGAAGCAGCACCGATGCCTCCGGGCGTCCCTGCTCTCCCAGATATACGCCGAACTCTTTTTCTCTGAGCACTGTAAGCTCCTGTTTCCTGCCTAATTCAATCATGTCATTCGTCCTCTCTTTTTTCCTGTACATCCCGGCTGCCAGGGCAGCTCCCCTTCAGGTACATATTTGCAAACGGTGTTCCATCCTCCCCTGTAAGGGAAACTGTGCAGCCATTTTCATCCTGGCTGATGCGGGGAAACATTTTATCTCCCAGCACAGCCGCTTTTTTATATTCTACTCGAAGCTCCTGTATCTCAAAATCCTCCGGTAAAAGTTCTCTGGCAATCTCTGCATATTGGGCATTGTTTACATGCAAGTTCGTATCCAGGTGATGCCTGGACACCTCTATCGGCTTCTCCTCCCGATAATTTTCTGAAAGCCGTATCCTTCTTGGCATCTCAGGCATGGAAAGCGGTTCCTCACACGCTCCATAGCCGCGTATCTCCGCAGGCGTCACTCTGGCGGGGCATCCTTTCTCCAAATCGTAGAAAAACCAGCAGGAATCCGCCTTTACAATCACAGTCCCACTCTCGTCCCTGATCAGAAAATTCCTGTATCCATAAATCCCCTTAAATCCATATGGATAGGTTGAAATCTGTATTTTTTCTCCAAGAGACGGATATCTGTCAATCACAATCTGCCAGGAGTTCAGCCACCAGGCCCGCTTTTCTGCCTCCAGATAGGAAATCCCCATATGCAGATCCTCCGACTGGAAAGTAGAGCAGTCCTGAAAATAATTCATAATACCTGTCACCGACAACCTGCCCGTCTCATCCGTCTCACTGTACCGGACTCTGCTTTCAAATGTATACATAATACTTCACCTCTCTGGAAGACTTTCTGTCTGACTCTCTCTGATACTCTCTTATTATATCGGATCCATTCTCTCTTGTCCATGCAGTTACTGTCACTGTTTTTTGATTTATTCTTAGATTTTCATATTTTTCATATTTTTTGAAAAAAAGTGTTGACGAAATGGTTTTCATGTCGTATAATAACACTCGTTGTTGGGGTATCGCCAAATGGTAAGGCAACGGACTCTGACTCCGTCATTTCAAGGTTCGAATCCTTGTACCCCAGTTGATGGGAAAAGACATCAGTTTCTTGTGAATACAGGAAGCTGGTGTCTTTTTTGTTTTTCACTGAAAATCCAGTTCTAAGAGCTGAATCCGCCCTTTCTCTTCATAGAAAAGGAGAAGCGTTTCAGCGGCTTCCAGTTGGAGCGTGAACGCTTCTCCTTTTCTATTATTGTCATCTTATTTTATAAACATGGCATCCCCAAAGCTGAAGAACCGATATCTCTCCCTCACTGCCTCCTCATAGGCCGCCAGCACCTGCTCCCGGCCTGCCAGAGCTGACACCAGCATAACGAGAGTGGATTCCGGAAGGTGAAAATTCGTAATCAGACAGTCCAGAATCTTAAACTGATATCCCGGATAGATAAAAATATCCGTCCAGCCGCTTCCAGCCTTCAGAACTCCGTTCTCATCGCTGGCTGACTCGATGGTTCGGCAGCTGGTGGTTCCCACGCAGATAACCCTTCCGCCATCCTTCTTTGTCTGATTAATCTTCTCTGCTTCTGACTCTTCTACCATATAAAACTCAGAGTGCATGTGGTGATCCAGCACATTTTCCACCTTCACCGGCCTGAAGGTTCCAAGTCCTACGTGGAGTGTCACATGGGCAATTTTTACACCCTTATCCTCAATTTCCTGCAAAAGCTCCTTCGTAAAATGGAGTCCTGCCGTAGGGGCTGCCGCAGATCCTTCGTGTTTGGCATAAACCGTCTGGTAGCGGTTTTTATCCTGCAGCTGGTGCGTAATATAGGGCGGCAGGGGCATCTGGCCCAGACGGTCTAAAATTTCCTCAAAAATTCCCTCGTAAGAAAACTGGATCAGCCGGTTTCCTTCCTCCACCACATCGATGACTGTTCCCTTTAAGAGTCCGTCGCCAAAATGAATTACTGTCCCAGGTCTGGCTTTTTTTCCAGGCTTTACCAGGGTTTCCCAGATATCGTTTTCTCTGCGTTTCAAAAGCAGAACCTCAATTTTAGCGTTGGTTCCTTCCCTGCTTCCAATCAGTCTTGCCGGAATTACCTTTGTATCGTTAATAACCAGGCAGTCTCCCGGATTCAGATATCCTAAAATATCCCTGAATTTCCGGTGAGTTACCTCCCCTGTTTCCCGATCCAGCACCAGAAGTCTGGAAGACGCCCTATCCTCTAACGGATCCTGGGCAATCAGTTCCTGGGGCAAATCAAAATAAAAATCTTTTACATTCATATCTGTTCAGCCTTTCTTCTATCAGTTTGTATGGTTTTATTCCTCTTCCTGCATGTATCCGGGACCGTTTTCCATAAACAGAATCCGCCCCTTCAGCTCTTCATCTGCGTTCATAGCCGCTTCCTTGGCTTCGTCAATCTGCTTTCCAAGAAGTACTGTGTCTTCATTTCGATTTACCGCCTCCAGATAAGCCTCCAGCTCCGGAGTCTTTTCTCCGTCAAAAATTCTCCACTGTCCGTCTCCGCACTTTTCCACATAGACCTCTACTAAAGACGGTGCCGGCGTATCCACTCCTGAAAAACGCACATCGTAGGAAACGTAGGCCACATAGGAATCCTCTGTCAGACCTTTAGCTGTGTAACAGGAAATATTTTCATATCCGTCAATATATTCTTTCTGTTTTTCAAAGGACTGTCTGAACTGTTCCTCCTGGGAGGTGTCCTGAGAGGTAAACAGGTTCATAAATGTGTCCATGTCACACTCTGAAACAGCACGGAAATACTCCTCCATCAGCTGATTAATCTCGTGATGAGCGTCCTTTTCCAGAATGCTTCCTCCAAAGTTATAGTGATACTCCTTTGTATCCGGTTCAATCACTACATCCTGTTCCGTTTCCTCTAAAGCGATCTGCGTTTCCGGCTCTGGCTGTTCTCCTCTTCCTGCGTCCCGAAGAAATCCTGCCGCCAGAAGTACGGCTGCCAGCGCCAGAATCAAAAGAGGCACAGCCAGCAGAATTCCAAATTTGCGCAGTTCTCTGTCAGACATAGGCTGTCCGGACGGCTTTCTTCTGCTTCTTCCCATTTTTTGCCTCCTGTCTTTTCTCTACGTATTTTAGCAAAACTGCCGATAAAAAGCAAATAACTTTTCCTGCAAAATCTCTTGCTTTTTTCCACAAGTTATAGTAAAATATTATCGATGCGTCTGTAGCTCAGTGGATAGAGCAATGGCCTCCGGAGCCGTGTGCGTAGGTTCGATTCCTATCAGACGCATTTTTTTGATCCCTGTTGAAACTGGCAGAGCCGGATTTAACGGGGATTTATTTTTTTCTGTTCTCTTTTTTCTTCTGTCTTCCCGATCGGAACTTTTCCCTTCTGTGAAGGCAGAACGCTGCCAATACTGCAGCAGCCGCTGCCCAAATCACTGCGTTAGAATATCTATCCGTTATTTCCATTACCCGCTCCCAGGAGGCTCCGGCAGCAGCTCCGGCGCAGATCAGGACTGTATTCCAGATCAGGCTTCCAGCAGCCGTCAGAAGCAGAAAAGGGACCAGAGGCATTTCTGCCATTCCAGCCGGAATAGAAATAAGACTTCTGATAATCGGCACGCACCGGCAGAAAAACACGGCCCCTTTTCCTCTTTTTTCAAACCACGCTGCGGCATCTTCCACATCTTCCTTCTGAAAGTGAAGGAGCTTTCCCACTCTTCCTCCCAGAAAACGCTCGAGCCGGCTGGGTGTGGCCAGGCGGCCAGCCCCGTAAAGAATCACAGCTCCTGCCACAGAACCTGCTGTGGCTGCTGATATCACCTCTCCTGCCGTCATACTGGTGTAAGTAGTCATAAACCCGCCGAACGTTAAAATCACCTCTGACGGAATCGGCGGAAACAGATTTTCAATGAGGATTAATGCAAAAATCCCGATACTGCCCCACAAATCCATTACCTGAAAGATTAATTCCCTCATATCTGAGCCTGCCTTATATGCCTGCTTTCTCGATTCAGTCTATACAGACAGCTTACTCACTATGACTTCTGTGCCTTGATTTTTCCTTAGCTTTCTATATTACCGGCTGCAAATTGTTCAAAAAAACAAACTGTCTGTCAATTTAATAGATTAATCAAAAATCCCTCCAGCTGAAAATGCTTCTGCCTCATGACCATCTGCTCGATCTGCTCCAGAACCTGGTCTGAATGCTCGATTTGGCGGCTGAACCGGAATACAAGGGTTATAAACAGTTCCTCCGTCCCCTTTTTTTCCTCCTCCCTTGCCGCGGCAGCCCCATATGCCTCCCGCACACAGAGCATAAAAAACAGAACCATTTTCACCTTGGAATACAGTTCTCCATCATATACAGCTCCTGGCACATAGACATAAAAAAGGCTGAATACCAGATTCTGATACAGGATACCCAGATCCGGGCTTTCCTCTTCACCGAAATCAAACCCTGCACCGGCAATTATTTTCCTGTAGTCTTCATATCCGTTCTCCGTCCGGTACAAAACGTCCATCCACTCAGAAACCATGGAGCCAAACCCTGGATAAATATCCGGCAGTTTCCCCAGAGAACCCAGAACCCCAGCCATGGAATCGTACCGCTCCTCAGGCCTGTTCTCCCACCTGGAAATCTTCTTTAAAAACCACTGATAGCCAGAGGATGTCTGCAAAAGCTCATACCGCCTCAAGCGCTCTTTTATGCATCTCAAGCTCTCGCTGCCGCCGCTATTTTCACTCTGGAACGCCCGCTTTACAAAAGGCTGCAGATCATGAGCCAGAGTCAGAGCCATGGCCATTCTGTATTTAAGAGGACGGCTGCAGGCAGAAAGAAAGGCAAACATAAGTTCCCTGGCTTTCAGAAGGCAGGAGAGAAATTCCTCTTCCTCCCCCTCTTCCAGAACATACTCCCGAAGCTTAAGTCCATCCTGCTGCCTTAAAACCAGCTTTGCTGCCTCAGGACATGACAGAGATAAAGACCACTCTCTTCTGTCCCCATAATCCTCTCCGTGGCGAGGGTAACTGCGGCAGGTACGGCACAGGTATTTTTCTCCCAGACTCTGCTGAATCCGGCACAGGCCATGTTCCAGAAAAGGACATCCTGTTTCCTTCATTCGAATCCGGCCTCTCAGAAAGTCTACTCCTCCCTGAAAATCAAAGCCTTCACTTTTAAGCCTTTTGTATTTCTTCACTGTTTCTGGCTCTACAGATATATCCCAGCCCCTGCAGCATGTTTCCGGGCAGGAAGCTGCCGCACACCGAAATGCTTTATAGTAATCTGGAATTACGACTGTTTTTTTCATTCTGTCTGTCTCCTGCCTGTCTTTTTTCATCTGCTTCCTGAACCGCAAACACGGCTTTTCCGCCGTCTTTCTGTTCAATATCCAGACAGCACGCTCCTCCCTTTTTCAAACTTCCAAACAAAAGCCGATCCACCAGAAGCGGCTTAATTTCCCTGTCTATTACCCGTCCCAGCTCCCTGGCTCCATACTCTCTGCTCACTCCTTTTTCAGAGAGCAGCTCCAGAGCCTTTCTGGTATAGGAAAACTCCACCTGCCTGTCAGATAAAAGCCTTCCCAGTTCCGCCAGCTTCTTTCCTGCTACTGCCCTGGCAGCCTTCTTATCTATACTGTGAAATACTACGATTCTATTCAGGCGATTTCTGAATTCCGGCTGAAAAACACGTTTCACCTCGTCGAGAACCGCCTGATCCCCGTTTCCTACCTCTTCCTCAGGACTTCCGGCAAATCCCAGTCCTGGCTTTGCCATCTTCCTGGCTCCAGCATTGGATGTCATGATGAGAATTATATTTCTGAAATCAGCTTTCCTGCCCTGATTATCTGTAAGAGTCGCATAATCCATTACCTGAAGCAGAATATTGTAGATATCCGGATGGGCCTTTTCTATCTCATCCAGAAGAAGCACTGCGTGAGGATTCTTCCTGACTGCCTCGGTGAGCAGGCCTCCCTCCTCATAGCCCACATAGCCGGCCGGCGCTCCGATCAGCTTGGCCACCGCATGTTTTTCCTCGTACTCGCTCATATCAAAGCGGAGCAGATGGATACCCAGCTCCCTGGCAAGAGTTCTGGCAATCTCTGTCTTTCCTACTCCTGTAGGGCCTACAAACAAAAAGCTGGCCAGCGGTTTTCCTGATTCCAGCAGTCCGGCTCTGGCAAATTTAATGGCATTGGCCACTTCCGTTACCGCCTCTTCCTGACCGAACACCTGGGAGGCCAGGCGTTTTTCCAGAGAAGACAGCTTTTTCGTCTCGCTGCTCTCCACAGTCTGTCTGGGAATCCGGCAGATTTTTGCCAGAATTTCATCCACCACATCCTTTCCCACCGTCTGCCGCTTCTGTGCCAGAGGATGGAGCTTTCTGTAAGCTCCTGCCTCATCCATCAGATCAATGGCTTTGTCTGGCAGAAAACGCTCGTTGATATATTTGGCGCTCATATGAACCATGTATTCTATCACGCCTTTCTGGTAGAATACGCCATGATACTCCTCATAATGCTTTTTAAGTCCCAGAAGAATCTCTGCAGCTTCTTCCTCTCCCGGCTCCGCTATCTCTACATTTTGAAACCGGCGGGCCAGGCTTCGGCTTTTTTCAAAATACCGCTTGTATTCCTCATGGGTGGTAGCACCAATAAAACGAATCTTCCCTGCCACCAGATATGGCTTTAAGAGATTGGAAGCGTCCAGGCTTCCTTCTCCCACTGCTCCGGCCCCTACAATGTTGTGAATTTCATCCAGGTAGACAATGGGCTTTTCTTCTTTGGAAAGTCCCGAAAGCACTGCCTTCAGTCTTTTTTCAAATTCTCCTCTGTACTGAGTGCCCGCTAACATCCCTCCCAAATCCAGGGCGTAGATTTTCGCTCCTTTTAGGGCTTCCGGAACCCTCCCCTCAGACAGCCGCCTGGCGAGGCCATACACCACTGCCGTTTTTCCCACTCCCGGCTCTCCGATATGAAGGGGATTGTTTTTCTCCTTCCGGCAGAGAATCTGCATGGTTCGCTCCAGTTCTTTTTCCCGGCCAATCAGCGGATTAGTCTCTGAAAGCTCCTCATTCAGGCAGGTAACGAAAGATTTCCACCGTTCTCCCCTTTCACTCCGGGGCTCCCTGCTTTCCTCTGTCTCTTCCCCATCTTCTGCTTCATCTTCCTGGCCTTTCCATCCCGTCTCTACATCGGCGTACAAACCTGCTGCTGACTCTTCGTCTGCTTTTACTCCCTCTTCCGCTTCGATTAAAGCCAGAAGCAGTTCCCCTTTCTCGATTCCCTGCTCTGTCAGATAATACAGGGCAAAGCTCTCCTTCAGGCTGAAATATGCCGAGATCAGGTGGCCTAAATCCACAATCTTTTTTCCTCCGCTTCTGGCTGTCCACTCAGCTGTAAGCAGAAGCTCATTTAAGTCAGCAGACGGTTCCGGCTCTGCACCGGTCTGCCTCCTCTCCTCAGACAGAACAGGAAGTCCATTTATATAATCCTCCAGCTGCTCCGTCAGCCTTCCAAGCTCTCCTCCGCAGTTCTCAAAGGCCTCCTGGAAAGCCGGCTCTGCCGCTATGTGAAGGAGCAAAAGCTCCGGGGTCACATATTCCAGGTGAAGGCGGTCTGCCTCCTCCACCATTCCGCTGAATGCGCGCCCTGTTTCCTGGCTGATTTCCATCTCTTGTGTCTCCTCTCTTTCGCATCATTGGTCATTCACAGTCATTTCCCATTTCTGACTGGATCTGTTCTAGAGCTGCAGACTGCTGTCAGGCCTCCTCTACCGTCAGCCGGAAGGGAAATCCCTCTGCCCTGGCCTGTCTCTCTGCCTCCTCTGCCTTCGTTCTGGCAATATCATAGGAATACGTTCCCACCACCGCCTTCTGGCTGTTGTGGACAGCCAGCATCAGAGCCGTGGCTTCCTCTCTTCCTTTGTTAAAAATAGTCGTCAGAATCTCCACCACAAATTCCATGGTAGTGAAATCGTCGTTGTGCATCACCACATGGTAAAGGCTCGGCTTTTTAATTCTGCTTTTTGTATGTTCTCTCGCATTTGTCTGGGCTGACATGGCGTCTCCTCCTCTCAAAAACAATCCTTTTTCTGAAGCTTTCAGTATACCATTGAGGGGGCGGGATGTGCAAGAGCGGAGGAAAGGAAAAGCATGACAAACACTGCAGGCTTTGCGACTAGCTACGTTTTCTGCTCGGTTCGTGCATCTATCATCCGCCATTCGCGAAAACTCGCCTTACGGCTCAAACACTTCGCTCGGTAGCGGAAATTAGCACAAACCTCCCTGCGAAAGCCTCGCTGTTATCGCAAAGCCTGCAGTGTTTATATTCCTGAATCTGCTATAGCAATTATCGTACAAAATGTTGACATCTTAACAACATCTGTTATATTTCTTCTATAGGAGAGGATAAAATTATGAAGTATGCAACAGATGAATTGAATGATAAATTGAATGAATATTTAGATAAACAAAAACAACTTTCCCAGGCTGAAGGCCTGCCCTTTGAAAGTTTGAGAGAAAGTCAAAGTCTTCTTTCATGTCTGTATGGAATTGATATAGACACAGTTGAAGAACGCCTGTTATTTCGGGCAGAATACGATTTTGAAAGGCGGTGCTGTGAAAACCTAAGCTCCTTAACAAAAAGAGCAGAAAAAATATTTTACAAAGGAGTATATAGCAAAAAATGGGATCATGAAGATGTAGAAACATTCTCAAAACTTTTAGAACACTTAAAATCCCAAGATTCTGTGTGCCAGGATTGTTTCCGCAAAACTCATATCAGTTGTGAAATAGACAATATCAATAGCATTCTTGATAAAAAAGAGTGCCAAAGATATCAATTTCAATTTCATCCTACTGACAGCATAACAGGATTTCACGAATCCCTTATGGCAGAAATCATTGATGCAGTGAATAATCAGCCTTCCATATACCGTAGTTACAGCAAGTACCTAGCTGCTCCTCTCTTTAAGTACATGAATTTCTACACAGGCGGAGTGCTGGAATTTTCCCATTTTTCTACTAATACTATTGAAGCCAGCATAGGTTTGTCTTTGTGTGACTGGTATCGTTCCCTAGATGAGAAGGGAAATGAAAAAAGCCAATATTATGGGGACGGTTTCCCCATTAACTTTCCATTAAAAGAACTATCTCATCCTGAGTCTATATTGAGAAGAATCTTTGAACATGAATATATAGAAGAAAGACTTGAAGGAAATTTAGATAATATCGAAATGTCATTAACCAACATCACAGTCGACATAAGCAAAATAGACAGAGCTGCGCTTGATAACTATTGCAGCATCCATGGCCTAAACTGCATCAAACGTTTTTCCAGCTATAAAAAGGATGCAGAAGTCCTCACCACCATCCCCCCTAACTCGTATGCCATCAAAAACAAAAGAGTCATTCAGCTCATCCGTTATATTTACCTTTTAAAAATAGGAGGGATTTTTTCTAAGCAGAGTCTGGCATTTGTGAAAGATATTTTATCAGGAAAACATGCAGATAAGATCCCGTTAGAAGCGCATGAGAAAAAGGCTTTTGAAGTTATCTGGCAGTATCTCCAAAGCAGCGACACAATAGAACAGGAAAAGGCATCTTACGAAAACTTATTCCCACCTGGACACTCATACTATTTTCGTTCTTTCTGCAGGCAGGGAATCTTTGACTATTTTGAAAAAATTTTAAACTGCAGAACCCCTTCCGCTTATTCAAAACTATTTGAGAATGATTTTTTAAGATGGATGATAACAGAAAGTCATCTAACACTTTAATGCTTCTAGAAAAGGCAAGAGAGTTCAGCGCAAAGAGACGTTGCACAAGACGGACAGAACATTTCCGGTAACTTTAAACTGGCGCAAGGAAATGTTCTGTCCGTCCTGTGTGTCCTTATCCTCTGCAGTCTGCCATCTCCGTCAGCACCTCTATAGCCGTCAGATAGGCTTCTGTTTCCACATATTCATTGGGCTGGTGAGCCAGATTGGGCTTGCCTGGGCCGAAGAGAAGGATTTTCTGTTCCATATCATGTTCTGCCAGGATGGAGGCGTCTGTGAAAAAGTTAATTCCAATGCTCTCCTGATTCAGTTCTCTTTCCCCCAGCAGTTCTTTCAGCTGCCGTACCTTCTCATGCTCTTCCTCTATCTCAATGGCTCTCCGGCTGTTTTCCACTGTAAATGTGCAGTCAAACAGCTGATTTTCTGCCTTCAGCCTGTCTGCCGCCTCCTTCGCCCGCTCTAACACCATGGCTGTGTCAAGACCTGGAACCATGCGGATATCCATCACTGCCTCGCAGCTGTCAGCCGTCATGTTAAAGGCCCCGCCTCCGCCGATCCAGTTAATCTGGGCGGTTGACTGTCCTAAAAACGGGTGGGAAAACTGCTCCACATAGGACTTAATTTCTCCGGCGGCCTGAAACAGCCCATGAATGGCGTTGGCTCCCCGTTCCGGATAAGCGCCGTGGCAGGTTTTTCCCTTTACCGACAGGCGCAGCCACAGACACCCCTTCTGGGCGGCCCCCGGTCTGAGATCTGTCGGTTCCCCAATCAGCATAAAGCGGGAATCTGTCATCTGTTTTTCCTCCACAATCCGTCTGGCTCCCAGGCCGCCCTTCTCCTCGTCGCAGGTTCCCATAAACTGAATCGTGCGCTTCGGCTTTCCAGGCAGGTGCGCCAGGGCGAAAGCCATAGCTGCCAGGCCGCTCTTCATATCAGAAGCTCCTCTGGCAAACAGCTTCCCGTCACGCTCTGTTACCTTCCACGGCTCTGTTTCCCACTTGTCCAGATCTCCGTAAGGCACTGTATCCAGATGCCCGTTCCAGATATCTGTCTCCCCGCTTTTCCCCGGAATCAGGGCAATTACATTGGCATGGTTTTCGTCAATTCTATCCACCCGGCTCTCGATTCCATAGGATTTAAAATACCGATCCAGATACTCTGCCACCGCTCCCTCGTTGTCCTTTCCGTTGACAGAAGGGATCTCCAAAATATCCTTTAAAAGTTTTACCGCATCCTCAGCCGTTGTTTTTTCTATTTTTCCCGTTTTTTTCATTTAATCTGCCTTTCTCATCTTTTTCAAATATTGTTGTATTTATAAAACGGCAAAGACGGCCTCCGCTCATGCCGCGCCATATTTCACCTGCGCCGGCAGAAACGTCAGCCGTCTCTTCTGCTTACTGCTTTCTTTCCTGCTGTGCAGGTTATCTTGCTTTCATGTTCTCAACCTGAGCAAGAGTCGGGATGGACGGAGCCGCGCCCAGTCCTGACACTGTGATCGATGCAGCTTTTGCCGCCAGATCCATGGCTTCCCCTACAGAAAGCCCCCGGATCAGCCCTGCCACGAAGTAACCGGTAAAGGTATCTCCGGCTGCAGTGGTGTCCACCGTCTCAGTCCTGTAAATCGGCTGCTCTGTCAAAACTCCATGATCCAGACATACAGAACCGTTCTCTCCCAGAGTCAGTACGATCATGGCCTCTGGAAACGCCTCGGAAAGCCTTCGGCACAGCTCGTTTCCTTTTGCTGCGGCCTCCCTGCGCTCCGCCTCCGGAAGCTTCAAAATCTGGCATGCCTCCACCTCGTTGAGAATAAAAATATCTACAAAGGAAAGGGGAAGCTCTGCAATTTTCTCATCCATGGGAGACGGATTTAACACAATCTTAAGTCCCTTTTTGTGCGCCTGCTCCATGATATACGGAAGCTCATTAATCTCATTCTGCAGCACCAGGAAATCTCCGGCTTCAAACTGGTCAAGAGTCTCATCTACCTGAGCTTTCTCAATGCTCTGATTAGCTCCTCCGTAAAGGATAATACAGTTATCACCTTTTCTGTCCCTCTGAATAATCGCATTTCCAGTTCGGACTGAGGTGAGGCGTCTGACATACTCTGTCCAAACGCCTGCGTCCTTCAGAATATCGGTCAGAAAATCTCCGTCCGTTCCGATGGCTCCCGCATGGTAGACCTCTGCCCCTGCTCTTCCCAGAGCCACAGACTGATTGAGGCCCTTTCCGCCGCTGAATATATCCAGGCTTCTGGAGGATATAGTCTCCCCCTTCTGCACGAAATGATCCAGGCTGTATACATAGTCAATATTTAATGATCCAAAGTTTAATACCTTCATCGTTTCAACCACCTTGCCGTTTTTTCCGGGACAAACTCGGCTCATACTGACAAGATTATTCCTCTCTCATCAGCCATTTTGCCAGATTCTGGAACAGAATGTCATAGCCCTTCCAGTCACAGAACTCCGGCGGAGCCCAGTGTGGAGCGCAGTCTGTTGTAAATGCTGCGGAACGTCCCTTTCCGTACTCACCCAGAGCGATAAATGGATCGCCGCAGACCTCGGCTACCTCAACAGCCTCTGGCTTTAAGACTGTCTTATTGTAGCCCAGAACTCTCGGCCACTCCGGATCAAGACCTGCCAGAACCGGATGATCCTTTACTGTTACAGGACGTACGCCCTCGCAGTGCTCCATTCTGTCATCTGTAGGAAGTACCTGAACCGGAAGCACCTCCTGAACTGCTGTATCCTGCCATTTTCCCTTGCCGTCCACGCCGGAGAAAGTCATGTAGCCGCCTACCATAAGGAGAGCACCGCCGTCCAGCACGTAATCTCTTAACAGATTGCAGCGGTTTGGCATAATCTCGCTTCTTGTGAATGTAGCAGTCGGAAGGAGCAGCGTATTGGCGCCGATATCGGAGAGGATAATCAGATCATACTGCTTTAACTCCTCCATGGTAAACGGAAACTCCTCCATAGCCAGATGGTTTGGAAGGAAAGTAAACTCATATCCGCCTCTTTCCATTGCTGCCTTTAAATATTTCTCGCCTGTCTCATAGACAGATGTATAGAAGGTATCAAAGCCCTTCACGTGTGTGGTATAGCTCATCCAGGACTCGCCTGCAAGTAATACTTTCTTTGCCATGTTTTTATTCCTCCTGTTTGTCAAATCTCTTTCTTATTATCGTTTATCAAGCTTTTATCTGCTGCAGAAACTTAAAATCAGCTCTGCATAAATGAGAATGGATTCCAGATAAGCGTCAATGCTTACCCACTCGTCAATGCCGTGGCACTGGGCCAGGTTTCCGGGACCAAACTGAATGGTCGGGCAGCCGGCAATATTTCTCCACAGTCTGGAATCACATCCAGCCGGGGAACCTACTACCTTAACTGTTTTTCCCTTAGCTGCCTCGTAGGCCTTCTTAAAACTGTCCACAAAGGGATGGTTCTCCTCCATCTCAAAGCCGCCGCCTGCCTGGTAAATCGTCACCTTTGGCGGGTGAGCCTCCAGCCATGGATCGGATAAGGATACACGTTTTACTACATCCTGGAATTCCGCCACCACCTGGTCGTAGCTCATCTGAATCGGCAGATAGTGGACGCAGGAGGAGAAGAAGCATTCTCCTGCCACCGTAGAACCGGCGGTTCCTCCTGAAATCACGCCTACGTTCAGGTTGGGAGACGGAAGAAGGGGATGCTTGTAGGTGAGAAGCCACTCGTGCTCCTTCTCGTTTAATGCCTGCATCACCTTGACTGCCTTCTCAATGGCGCTGACTCCGTTTCGCTTACCGCCGGAATGGCAGGCCTTTCCTTCAAATTCCACCTTGAAGAATACAAAGCCCATGTGGGCTAAAATCAGCTCGTCGCTGGTTCCCTCGCACACCACTACGCCGTCTGCCTTCTGGCCGCTCATAATGGCCTGCATGGAACCGTTTCCGCCGCCTTCCTCGTCGCACACCGAGGTAATCACTACGTCCCCTGGAAGCTTCTCAAGGCCCGCGTCCTTCAACAGCTGCACCGCCATGACAGAGGCCATCAGCCCGCCTTTCATGTCTGCCGTGCCGCGTCCGTGCATCTTTCCGTCTCTGATTTCCGGTTTGAAGGGATGGCTGGTCCATTCTTCTATCTCGTCGGCAGGCATCACGTCGATGTGGCTGTTGAACATCAGGCTTCTGCCTGCGTCATTTCCCTTGAATCTGGCGTACACATTGTAGCGGTCTGTCTGGTTATGTCCCAGGTTTCCCTCCTGGTACAGCTCCTTGCACCGTACAATGTCCTCCTCCTTCATGGGATCCACGGTCGTCTCGGCTCCCATCTCCTCAAACAGGCGGATCATATAGTCCTGTCCCTCTTTTTCCAGACCGCCGTCAATGCCGTGGCCCAGATCGTGAGTATCAATAGCAACCAGATTTTTAAGCTGTTCAATATATTTGTCTCTGTTTTCAGCCAGAACTTCTTTTAAATCTCTCATGCTTCTCCCTCACTGTACCTTAATCGTACATTCTAAGAACTTCCTCAACCATATCCCAGAACTTGTCTGCGTCAATGCCAATACCCACGTCTGCATTTGGCTCCAGCTTCTGGTATCCGAAGAAATCACAGTTGGTTCTGCCATAGGACTGGACGCTTCTGATGTCAATCTCAGCGTGCATCGGCTTTGTCTCAACCACAGATGGATCAATCAACCAGGCAATGGTAATCGGATCGTGGAGAGGACCTCCCTCCCATCCGAATACCTCCTTCTGACTCTTGCAGAAGTGGCGCATCAGATCTACAAACAGCTTTGAAGCCTTGTTTCCAATTTTCTCCATCCTATCCACAATAGACGGATAGCAGAGAGCCTTTCTGGTTACATCCAGACCAATCATGGTAATGGGACGTCCTGCTGTAAAGCACACATAAGCGGCATCTGCATCTGCAATAATGTTAAATTCAGCAGCCGGGGTAACATTTCCGTTTGTGTAGGCGCCTCCCATGAGAACAATTCTCTTAATCTTCGGCACAATTCTCGGCTCCATCCGGATTGCCATGCCAAGGTTAGTCATAGGGCCTGTAGTTACCATGGTAATGTCTCCGTCAGACTCCATCAGGGTTCGGATGATAAAGGAAACAGCATGCTCCTTCTCCAGCTCCTTTGTCAGCGGTTCAAATACAGGGCCGTCAAGACCTGTCTCTCCATGAATATCTCCAGCTGTCATCTTCTCCCGAATCATAGGCTGTCCGCAGCCTGCATATACCGGCACGTCAAGTCCCAGGCACTGTACTACATTCAGCGCGTTGATCTGCGTCTTTTCCAGAGTCTGGTTTCCGGCTACTACCGTCACGCCTAAAAGCTCAATCTTCGGGCTTTTTCCGGCCATCATAATAGCCACTGCGTCGTCATGTCCCGGATCACAGTCCAGGATAATCTTCTCTCGTTCCATGTGTCTACTTTCCTCCTGTCTTTCTGTGAATGTCTGCTCTTTATATATTCTGCTGCTTTCTGTCTGATGCTTTTATGCCTGCTTTCCCATAAGGGAAGACTCTCTCTTCTTAGCAGCTCCCATCTTGAGTGCCATGGATACAGCCAGCACAGCTACCGTTACAATGTACGGCATCATCAGTACGAACTGAGCCGGGAAGCCGTAAGCCTGAAGTCTGGCTCCGATGGAATCAGAGAAGCCAAAGAGCAGGCATCCGATGGCTGTGAGCACAGGATTAGCGCCGCCAAAGTACATAGCTGCAACTCCCATGAAGCCTCGGTTATTGGTCATGTTCTCTACGAACTGGGTGCTGTATCCTAAAGACAAATGAGCGCCTGCCAGGCCTCCGATGAGACCGGAAATCAGCATTGCCTGATACTTCACTGCGTTTACATGAATTCCTGCCGTCTGGGCAGCCATCGGGAACTGGCCTACTGCTCTGAGTCTCAGACCCCATACGGTCTTATAAAACAGGAACTGCAGTAAAATAATGAAAATAATTACAAACCACTCGGTAAAACACCAGTCGTTTAACAATTCTCCTAAAACCGGCACATTTTCCAGGAAGGCAAAATGCACACGGGGAATCGGGATAATATCCGGATTAGAGAAAGTTCCGTTTGTCTTAAATAAAACCTGCATCAAAAACTTGGTAATGGCAATGGCCAGCAGGTTGATACCCATACCAATAGCGCAGATTTCAGAATTGTACTTAATGTGGCCCAGAGCCATAATCATAGCGATAATCGCTCCGCCTACCATAGCCGCAATGACTCCGGCAAGCCAGCTGCCTGTGAAAAAGCTTACTGCCACAGCGGTGAAAGCTCCCACTAGCATAATTCCCTCTGTACCGATATTTAAAATATTGGCCTGCTGAGTGATGGCCGCACAAAGGGCAGCGTAAATGATAGGAGTCGACGCGCGGAACGTGGCGTAAATTAACGACACATTAAAGATCTTTCCAAGATTTTCAAAAAGTTCCATTATTTATTTCCCCCTTCCCTATCATTGCCTTTTGGGGCTTCATCGTTGATGCCTGTGGCTCCTGTTTTAGCGGCCATTTCCTTCTTCTGGGCAGCCAGAGCCTTTCTCTTTCCGTTAAACTGGAACAGCAGCTCCATGGTTGCCACAATAATGAAGATAGCAGAAATGGTATCTACAATCGATTTCGGAACGCCGGTAGACTGCTGCATCGCCATAGCTCCTGCCTTTAATACAGCTAAGAAGAAAGCCATAAATGGTGTAAAAATCATGTTAGACTTTACAATCAGGGCCGCTAACATGCCGTTGGTTCCCAGATCCTTTGCAAAGTTGTCCAGGTAGTATCCATGTACGCCCAGTACCTCGATACATCCGGCGATTCCGCCTAACATACCGGAAAGCAGCATGGCGTTAATAAATACCTTTTTAGAGTTAATTCCTACATAATCTGCATGGTAGGGATTGGTTCCCACTGTACGGATTTTATAGCCCCACTTTGTCTTGTAGAGCATTACAATCACCAGCACCACCACGCCTGCCGCGATGAAAACTCCCGCGTTGGCTGAGGATGGCTTAATAATCTTCGGCAGTGTAACAAGCACTGGATCAGACTGCGGGTTGGCAGTTCCTGCGCTCATAGGGCCGCTGACAAGATATGAGCCGATGTACAGAGCCACTGTATTCATCAGAATGGTTACGCAGACCTCTGATACATTGTAATATGCCTTTAACACAGCCGGAATAAGGGCCCAGGCTGCAGCCACTGCCATAGCTCCCGCAAAGCAGGCCAGCATAAGAATAGGCTTTGGAAGGAAGCCGCAGTTCACGCCAATCCAGGCCGCAGCAATACCTCCCAGACACACCTCTCCCTCTACTCCTACATTGAAGGCCCCCGCCTTGGCCGCCACCGCAAAGGCGATGGAGGTCAGAAGAAGGGGCGTAAAGCCTGCGATGGTAGTTCCAAAGCCAAGCTTTGTTCCGAAAGCTCCCTTAAATACTGCGCCATAGGCTGCCAGAGGATTCTCTCCAATTGCCAGAATAAAGATAGCTCCGATACCCAGCGCAAGGGCAAGGGTCAGCAAAATTTTCCTTAAACCTTTTAATGACTGGCTCATGCCTCATCTCCCTCCTTCCTGATTTCATCTGTCTGTGCAGCTGCATTCTGCCCTGCTTTTTCTCCGCCCATCATCAGAAGTCCCAGGTTGTTCTCATTGGCCTCACTGGCCTCCATCTCACCTGTGATCTTTCCTTCATGGATAACGATAATCCGGTCGGACAGAGAGATAATCTCCTCCAGCTCCGCTGATACCAGAAGCACTCCGGCTCCCTTCTTTTTCGCCTGCTCCAGAGTGTTTCTGATGGACTCGATGGCTCCGATGTCCACGCCTCTGGTAGGCTGGGAAGCCACCAGCAGCTTTTTGTTCATGGAAACCTCTCTGGCCACTACTACTTTCTGGGCATTTCCTCCTGATAAAGAGGATGTGGGGAGATGGTAGTCAGCCGGACGGATGTCAAACTGCTCTGTCATCTCCTGGGCGTACTGATCCTGAGCCGCCCGGTTCATAAAAGCGCCCTTGGTATAAACGCCCTTATCAATCTCTACTGCGATCAGATTGTCTTCAATACTCATATCACGGTTCAGACCGCGCTTATTTCTGTCCTCTGGAATGTGGGCCAGACCAGCGTCCCTCACCTTTCTTGGAGAACGATTGGTGATATCCACACCATTTAACAGAATTTTTCCTTTTTCCACACGGCGCAGTCCTGTAATGGCCTCAATCAGCTCAGACTGTCCGTTTCCGTCGATTCCTGCAATTCCTACGATCTCTCCCTCATTTACATGGAGAGACATGCCGCGGATTTTAGAGGATTCCTTCTGGCTGGGAACCCATACGTCCTGCACCTCCAGAATCTTCTCTCCAGCCTTTCCGTAGCTCTTATCGATATTTAAGAAGACCTCACGGCCAATCATTTTTTTCGTCAGATCAAGAGGCGTAGTCTCTTCCTTGTTCACAGTTCCCATATAGGTTCCCTGGCGCATAACAGAAATACGGTCGGAAATTTCCATTACCTCGTTCAGCTTGTGGGAAATAAAGACAAGGGATTTGCCTTCTTTTTTCAGGTTAAACAAAATCTCAAACAGCTTTTTTGTCTCCTGAGGCGTCAGAACCGCCGTCGGCTCGTCCAGAATAATGATATCTGCCCCGCGCATCAGAGTCTTGATGATCTCCACTCGCTGAGCCTCTCCTACAGAAATCTGGCTGACCTTTTTGTCCAGCTGAATTTCCATGTTATACTGGTCGATATAATGTCTGACTTCTTTTCTGGCTTTGTCAAAATCGATGGTAATGCCTTTTTTCGGCTCGAAGCCCAGAATCACGTTCTCCAGAACTGTCAGTTCATTCACCAGCATAAATTCCTGGTGAACCATACCGATTCCTCTGGCAATGGCAGTTCCCGGATCCAGTTTTGTGATCCTCTCTCCTTTTATGATAAATTCTCCGCTGTCAATGGGATACATTCCATAGAGAAGCTTCATCATGGTCGACTTTCCAGCGCCGTTTTCTCCGATCAGCGAGTGTATCTCCCCCTTTTTCAGGGTGAATTCTCCCTCTCTCACTGCGCGCACCTCGCCGAATGACTTTGAAATGCCCCTCATCTCCACTACATACTCGCTCATTGTTCCCTCCGTCCTGTACGCTCCTGTGAATTTGAAGCCCTGGCCTGCCAGGGCGCTTTACTTAGAGAGGGGGGAGTGCCGTTCCTGATGTGGAATCGCTGTGATCCCATATCATTCTGCGACACTCCCCCCTCACCGCCTGTTTCATCTGCTGTCTATTCAGAAACCTGCCTGCAGCTTACTGCTTTGCGCCGAATCCCTCGTAGTTATCAACTACGATTTCGCCGGAAACGATCTTTTCCTGAAGTTCTTCACACTTATCTACAATATCCTGCGGGAACTTGTCTCCAAGTGCTTCCTTCATAACTGAGAAATCAGTTAAGCTTACGCCGCCCTCGCTTAATGTCAGGTACTGAGTGCTTCCTCCCTCAAAAGTTCCCTCTACTGCAGACTGGATAACCAGATAGCACGCATTATCTACTCTCTTTACCATGGAAGTAAGCACGTGGCCAGGCTGGTCCTTGTCCTGATCCAGATCTACGCCGATTGCATACTTTCCTGCCTCTTTTGCTGCCTCGAGGATTCCAGGGCCTGTACCGGAAGCTACATTCATAACGATATCTGCGCCCTGCTCATACTGAGCCAGTGTCAGCTCCTTGCCCTTTAACGGGTCAGACCAGGTTCCTGCGAATGCCTGAAGGATTGTGATATCCGGATCGATGTATTTCGCGCCCTGCTCATATCCTACATAGAAATCGTGGAGAACCGGAATATCCATTCCGCCTACCCAGCCGATTACATTGTCTTCGTTTACACCCTCAATATCTGTCTTCTGTGTGAACATAGCTGCTGCAGCACCTGCCAGGAAAGAACCCTGGTTCTGGGCAAAGCTGATGGACTCTACGTTTGGAAGATCTACTGTGGTATCGATAACTGCGAACTTGGTGTCTGGATAGTTCGGCGCATGTTTTGAAATATAATCTGCAATGTTGGAAGAAGCGCCGATAACCAGATCGTAGCCGCCTTCACATGCAGCTACCAGGTTAGCTTCCCACTCCTGAGCTGTCGTTCCCTCCAGGGACTTTAACTCAATACCGAAGTCCTCTACTGCTTTCTGAGCGCCGATGTTACAGGAATCATTGTAGGACTTATCTCCCAGATTTCCTGTGTACACGATGCAGACTTTGAGACCGTCTTTGCTCTCTTCATTTCCGGCTTCCTTGCTCTCTTCTGCCGCTCCGCCTTCTGCAGCCTTCGTAGTCTCCTTGCCGCTGTCGGATGATCCGCAGCCTGCCAGGCTTACGCACATCAATCCTGCCATTAACAGACACAATGCTCGTTTCTTCATGTTTTCTCCTCCTCCATAACCTTTCGTTTCCGTGTTGCACTTGCTCTTTATGATGTGGAAATTTAGGAAACCATTTTCCTACATCATTTTCTCTGATAGTCAAATCATACATCTATGGAGCGTGTTTGTCAATATGTTTCGTTGTTTTTGTATAGATTTTCTTTTGTCATCCATCGCTTTTTAATTAGATTCACTATTTTTCAGGTTTTCCCTTCTTTATATTATGACTTTTTTCTACAAATACCGCAGTTTCCGAAACTGTTTTTCTTACTTTCTCTTGTTTTTGCCCGGTTCAGGGGGTATACTTTTATGATACAGAGAGGAGAAAGACTATGAATATTAAAGATATCGCGCGCCTGGCAGGGGTTTCCGTCTCTACGGTTTCCAAGGTAATGAACCGGAAGGACGGAACCATCAGCCAGGAAACAAGAGAAAAGGTTTTAAAAATTGCCAGAGATTATAATTACACGCCCTACGCTTCTGTTATGACGCCTTCTGGAAAAACTTTTCTCATCGGCGTACTGCTGCGTTCCTCCACTGTCCGAACCACTTTAAACGGAATTCTGGAGCGGGCCAGGGAGCTTGGCTACGGAGTCCTGATCTCAGACTCCGGCTCTTCCCTGGAAGGTGAGAAAAAAGCCCTGTCCTCGTTTTTCAGAAACCGGGTGGATGCGGTGCTGTGGGAGGCATTTGGAACAGAAAGCCTGCAGAACATGTCTGAGCTTGAAAAAGCCGGAATTCCCTTCCTGTTTTTCAACTGCACCCTGCCCGGAGCCATAAACCTGGATTATCAGGGAATGGGCTATGCAGCTGCCCGCCTTCTCATTCAAAACGGACATCAGGATATCGCCTGCCTTCTCTCGCCTGGAAGCCGTACAGACGCCCTGTTTGAAGGCTATAAGAAGTGTCTGTTTGACCACCAGCTGCCTTTCCGCGAAGATCTGGTATTCCACGGAATTACCCCGGCTCTCCTTCACCGTCTGGCCAGCCATGGGGCTACGGCTGTCCTCTGCTCCCATTTCGCCTCTGCCCTGGAGCTTTATGAGAGAGGCCTGATTCTCCACTGCAAAACCCCGGAGGATTTCTCTCTTTTATCTCTCAGGGACGATGGGCGGCTGAAAACGCCGTTTCCGGATATTTCCTCCTTCTCCATTCCTCACAGCCAGTTCGGGCGCTTTCTCTGTGAGCAGTTAATTCGCCTGACTGAGCGGGAGGAAGGCGATGGATCAGGCGTTTTGACTGAGGCGACTGTCTTTTCCTGGGGTCCTGAACCAGACAGCCTGTCCACCATAGGACTTCCCTTTTCCATGCTTCCTAAAAAAATGGCTGTGGTGGGAAGCAGCAATGTGGATATCTATCTGAAGGTAAATCAGCTGCCTTCCTCCGGCCGCGTAGCGCGCACCTCCCTGTCTGCCCAGCACGCAGGCGGAAAGGGACTGAACCAGGCGGTAGGAGCTGCTAAACTGGGACACCGTGTTTCCCTGATTACAGCAGTGGGCAACGATACAGAAGCTGACATGCTCTATGAAACGCTTTACAAACATTCCGTAGAGTCCTCCGGCATCCGGAAAAATGACTCTCTCCCTACAGGAAGAGCCTACATCTTTGTGGAACCTGGCGGCGAATCCATGATCACCATCCTTTCCGGAGCCAACGATGCCCTGTGCCCTGCGGATCTGAAAAACAGCGCCCATCTGTTTAAGGACGCCGCCTACACGTTAATCAGCACGGAAATCCCCATGGAAACAGTGGAGGAAGCCTGTCAGCTGACGAAAAGCCAGGGAGGGCAGACCATTTTAAAGCCTGCAACCTGCGGCCCTTTAAAGCCTGAACTCCTGCGTCTGATTGACATTCTCGTTCCCAATCTGGAGGAACTGAACGAAATATGCCCCGGCCCCTCTGATGTAAAAGGGAAGGCCGCAGAGCTGATCCGACAGGGCGCCGGAACTGTTATTGTCACTCTGGGAGCCGACGGCTGTCTGCTGTGCTCTTCCGAGGGGGAAAAACACTTTCTGGCCCCCGACTTTCCGGCCATAGATAATACAGGTGCCAGCGACGCATTTATCAGCGCTCTTGCTTCCTATCTGCTGTACGGCTTTGATTTGGAGTGTGCCATTCAGATTGCCGGCTATGCTGCCGGATTCTGTATTACCCGTGAGGGAGTTGTGCCATCTCTCATTGACAAAAGCACGCTGGAAACCTATCTTCAGCAGAAGGCTCCTGAGCTTCTGGCTCTGCCTGGATACCGGAATACATAATACGCCAATTGGCGCAGAGGACTTAGCCTTCTGCGCCAATTTCTTTTTTTATCCGCTTCATTTGTTTTTTGTAAAGAACCAGCCCGATTCCGGCTGCCAGAATCTCAGCTGCCGGGAAGGCAAGCCAGACTCCGGCAAGCCCCATGCTCTTCGAAAGAACCAGGGCCAAAGGCGGAATCACTGCCAGCTGACGGATCACGGAAACCATCAGAGAGTAAACTCCCTGTCCCAGCGCCTCAAAGCAGCCGCAGAACACAGTTCCTGCCGCTGAAAAGATAAATCCAAGGCTAATCAGGCGGAGGCAGGAAATTCCCATCTCTAACATCTCTCCTTCCGCTCCGAACATTCCCATAATCGGGCCTGGAACCGCCAGGAAGAGAACCGTTCCTGCCGCTAAAATCGCGCCGCAGGAAATCATGCTGCACCTTACAGTCTCTTTCATCCGTTTCATACTTCCAAATCCATAGTTGTAGCTCATAATCGGACGCATTCCCTGAATAATTCCGTTCTCCGGCATATAGACAAAACTCTGAAATTTGTAATACAGTCCGAAGACTGCCACAGCCAGGGAGGAGAAGCTGGACAGAAGCGCATTTAAAATGCCTACCAGCAGAGACGGCAGTGACATCATAATGCAGGACGGAATTCCAATGGAATAGATTTTCATGGCTACAGCCTTATCAAAGCGGAAGTTTTTAAAGCTGATATGAATCTGCTTTTCCTTCTTAATAAAGAGAATCACTGCCAGTCCGCAGGCCAACAGCTGTCCGGCCACTGTAGCTACGGCAGCTCCCGCCACCCCCATGGCCGGAAATCCGAGCAGGCCGAAAATCATAATCGGATCCAGAATAATATTAGTCAGCGCTCCCGCCGCCTGGAGGAGCATGGGCATGATCATATTGCCGGTGGCCTGGAACATTTTCTCAATGTAAATATGAAAAATACTTCCAAAGGACAGACATACTACAATATATGTGTAGCTGCATCCCATGGAAAAGGTTTCCGGATCTGAAGTAAAAAAACCCAGAAACGGCCTGGTAAAAAACAGGCCAATCAATACAAACATCAGACTGTGAATCAGGGTAAACAGGATTCCATGGGTCGCCGCCAGGTTCGTCTCCTCCTGCTTTCTGGCACCCAGGCTCTTGGCAATACAGGCGTTAATTCCCACTCCGTATCCTACCGCCACCGCCAGAATCAGGTTCTGGAGCGGATAGGCCAGGGATACGGCTGTCAGCGCCTTTTCACTGATTCTGGCTACAAAAATACTGTCCACCACATTGTACATAGACTGGATCAGCATGGAAATCATCGGCGGAATGGACATGGACATCAGCAGGGGAAAGACCGGCTTCGTCCCCATGACATTTTCTCTTGGTTCCATAGGTATAATTATCTCCTTTCCAACAAAAAGGAGGCTATGATTCCCTGTTTAAATCAGAAACAGAAAAATCTATAGCCTCCGGCAGTGTCTTTCTTAATATATGGCGCCTGCTGTACAGACACGTCTATTAATTTATCAAATTCCCGCCTATTTGTCAAATCCTTTCAGACGGATGTAGCTCTTCACCAAATCTACCGTCTGATCCAGATCCAGATTTGTCGTGTTGATAGTCAGATCATAATTCTTCATATTGTGCCATTCGCTTCCTGTGAAATACTTGTAGTATTCCCGCCTGGACTTCTCCATCTTTTTGATGCGGCGTTTGGCCCTCTCCTCGTCAATGGCATCTACTTCCATAACTCGCTGTACCCTTCTCACCTTATCGGCACAGACGAAAATACGGATCAGACGCTCTAAATCCTCCTCCTGATCCAGCACATATCCGGCTGCTCTTCCCACGATAATACAGGACTCCTCTCTGGCCAGCTCCCGAATCACAGAAGACTGGAAACGGAACAGATTCTCCGGCGCCGTCACATTGCCGCTGAGCACTGGATCCTCTGTAAAGTCCAGCTTCCGGCCTACAATACGATGGAGCAGATTATTTCCAGCCTTCTCGTCTGCCAGGCGGAAATACTCCTCTCCAATGGCGCTCTTTTCTGAAGTGAGCTTTAAAATTTCATCGTCATAAAAATGGATTCCCAGATCCTCTGCCAGCTTCCGGCCTACGATCCGGCCTCCGCTTCCATATTCCCGCTCAATGGTAATAATCAGATTTTTATTTCCCATAACAGAACCTCCCTTCTTCCCTGTCAGCGACTTTCTGCCTGCTGTCGGGAAACGCTGTCCCGCAGCAGACGGATTTGCCGTTTCTGCTCCTTGTCCGCCCGGCTAGACTCCAGAATCTTCTGAAGTGCTCTGCGGCAGGTGTCTTTTTCCAGAGTATTCCACTCCGTCAGATACTCCATGGTAATCTCCGGAAACTTCACATAGCAGACAGAAACCGCCCAGGCCACAGCCATACTGGCATAGTAATCCGGCTGCTTAATCCTGTCCAGCAGATGAAGCGTCTCCAGAATATACTCCTCATTCACATACCAGCTTAACAGCATAACAGCTGCAAATCTGGCCTCAAATTCCGCCGCGGAAGAAGCATATGGCTTTAAAAAATCAAACACCAGCGCCTGATTTTTCCTGGTAAATTTAAGACTATTGCAGAAGGCGTCGCAGACAGCCCAGTTATCAATTTTATCCACAAATTTTTCGATTCTTTTAAGCTTTTCCCCAGCTTCCTCCCGGTTCGCTCCGATGATCAGTCCCTGCAGCTGCAGCTCCTCATAAGTCTCGTCAGTCAGACGCTCCAGGCAGGAGACCCCTTCTTCCTTCAGAAGGCGGCGGGCCATATTTCTGAGAACCGGAAGACGGACTCCTAAAATATTGTCTGTTCCCGGAATCAGCCTGTTTTGAAACTGACGGTACGGCTCGTCAGCCAGGGAAAGCAGTTCTCTTTGAATTTCTGTATATTTCTTCACTTTTATGTTTGTCATGATCTACATCAGATCGTTTATGCAGACTGCTCCATAGGGACGGATACTCATACAGTAAGCATTTCCCTTTCCAAGAGCCGCCTCTATGTATGCCACATACTCATCCACCAGATCATTTGGAAGCATAGCCATGATGACACCGGCAAAGCCGCCTCCGTGCACACGGCAGGCTCCCCGTTTCTTCTCTGCAATAAACATCTCTGTCAGTGCCAGAGCCACACAGATTCCCTGTTCCTGCAGATCTGCTGTGGTATAGCAGTTCTGAAGCCATTTCCAGGAGGAATTTCCCGACTCTGTAATTTTCTGCAGAAATGTGTCAAAATCGTTCTCCTTCAGAGCCGCCACCTGGGCCTCCACTCTCTTATTCTCCTCAAAGAAGTGGAACGCTCTCATAACAGAGCGGTCGCCTGCATAGGCTCTTACCTTGGCCAGATTCTCAATCACATCCTTTTCCTCAATATCGGCGCAGACTTCTTTTCCAAAGAATTCTGCCACTTTCTTCATCTCATTTGGAACAGAGGAGTAATCTGCGCTTAAGTCAGCATGTCCCTTACCTGTATTCACAATAATCAGGCTGTGATCCTGAGCGCCAAAATCAAAGTCGATCTTCTCCACCTCCGGAGCTTCCGGTTTCTTAAAGTCAATGGTAATCAGACCTCCCACTGCGCAGGCCATCTGGTCTAAGAGACCGGACGCCTTATTCCAGAACTTGTTCTCAGAATATTTTCCAATGTGGGCGTAATCCACCACATTCATTTTTCCATCATTGAAAAAGGTATTTAACATGGCGCAGATCAGCATCTCGTAGGATGCGGAGGAGCTGACTCCTGCTGAGCTGATTACGTTGCTGGTGATAAAAGCGTCAAAGCCGCCGATCTCAAAACCTCGCTCCTTGAATCCCTGCAGGATTCCCTTCGTCAGATCAATGGTTCCCGCCATGCTCTTGCTGGGCTTTAAATCATTTAAACTGATAATAAACTTCTGATTGAAGGTTTCGCTTAAAATCCGCACTGTATTTGTACCGTTCTTAGCTGCGGCGCCTACACAGTCTAAGTTAATGCTTCCTGCCAGCACCTTGCCATGGTTGTGGTCTGTATGGTTGCCGCTGATCTCAGTCCGGCCCGGAGAACTGAACAAAAGCACATCCTCATCTCCGTATTCCTTTAAAAATCCCTCTGCCACATGACGGTAACGGGCCTTATTTTCCTCCGCCTGAGCCGCTCCATAGAGCGTTTCCATTAACTTTCCTGCTTCATCTGTATCGAGTTTCTTTAATGTCTCTTGAATCATCATATCGTCTGGTTCTCCTTCACCCCTGATACTTATTTCTTCTGCCGCCTTTCTGCTGTCAGACGGCAGTTTCTATTCTTTTTAAGTATACCATTTTAGCGGTGGATCCTCAATATAATATCCCCTGAAATTATGTATGAAAATCGTAACTGGATTTCGCTGTCCAAAACTGTGTAGAAGAAAATTTCCTCTGTTCCCCTTAAAGTCGCTGAAAATCTGTGATAAAATAGAAAAACGGCTTTTGATACGTATCACAAAGGCCATGGATAAAAACAAACAGGAAAAGGACTGAAATGAACGATAAACAGGAAAAATTACAGAAAAGCAATGAAGACAGGCTTTTGCGTACCAGATGGGGCGAAAAGCCCTACTACTCCCTTGATTACTATTTAAAAGAAACCTTCGGGAAAAAGGTTTACAAGCTGGCATTAGACGGGGGCATGACCTGTCCGAACCGGGATGGAACTCTCGGCACAGGGGGTTGTATTTTCTGCAGTGAAGGCGGATCCGGTGATTTCGCCGAAGGGTCTTCTGTATGCAGTGCAGCCCCAGGCTGTGCGGCGTCTCTGGCGCTCAGGCGCGTGTCCCCAGCCTTTCCTGAGATAGAGCAGAAAATTGCTCTGCTTAATGTCCACAGGCAGATCGAGCGGGCCAGGGAGCGTGTTTCATCAAAAATAAAGGACGGGAAATATATTGCCTACTTCCAGTCCTACACAAATACCTATGCCCCTCTCCCCTACCTGAAGGCTCTGTTTACCCAGGCTCTCTCCCACCCGGATATTGCAGCTCTCTCCATTGGAACCAGGCCTGACTGCCTGCCGGAGGAAACCGTCGCGCTTTTAAAAGAGCTGAATCAGAAAAAGCCTGTCTGGATCGAGCTGGGACTTCAGACCATCCACGAGGATTCTGCCCGTCTGATTCGAAGAGGCTATGAACTCTCCTGCTTTCTCGACGCTTTAACAAGGCTGAAAGAGGCCGGTCTGACAGTCATTGTCCATGTAATTTTAGGACTTCCCGGAGAGACCAGGGAAGATATGCTGGAAACCGTCCGTTTCCTGGGGCATCTGACAAATCCCTCCATCGATGGAATTAAGCTTCAGCTGCTCCACGTTTTAAAAGGCACAGAGCTCTGCCGTCTGTACGAAGCAAAACCATTTCCCGTTATGGAACCAGAGGAATATTTCTCTCTCATCGCCGACTGTATCCGCCTGCTGCCCCAGAACATCGTCATTCACCGCATCAGCGGAGATGGACCCAAATCCCTTCTCACAGCGCCTCTGTGGAGCAGCAACAAACGGTTCGTATTGAATTCCATCGCCAAAACCCTGCGAAAGGCAGGAGCCTTTCAGGGACAATGGGCTTAGCTTTCCGGCTTGATCCTGCCTGCTGCATCCACAGCAATTCCAAAGGACAGCTCTTCCATGTATTGATAAAAAGCTTCCCTTTCCTCCTCTGCCAGCATCCTGGTATATCCGGCAGAGGAGGTTCCCGGCAGAAGGGTGAGCACAGGTTCTCCCTCCCCAGGTACATCCACCTGGAGAAGCATGGTTTTCGGGATACTGCTTCCAAAGACAAAATTGCCCAGGCTGTACACAATAGGCTTTCCCTTATAGTATTCAATTCCCTGAAGCACGTGAGGATGACTTCCTATGACCAGATCTGCTCCCGCGTCAATGTACTGCTGCCCCAGGGTTCTCTGGTAACTCTCCGGTTCAGTCTTTCTCTCGATTCCCCAGTGGACGTAAACTGTGAGAAAATCGCAGGATGCCTCCGCCTTCTGAATCTCCTCCAGAAGCACAGTGGAATCGTAAGCTGTCAGCATCCCAGGATGATCTGCTCCGGCAGCCCAGTGCCCTTTTGGAAATACTCTGGAAGCCGCCAGAAAACCAAAGGTTTTGTCTCCCTCTTCTATGGTTTTAAGAGCCTTGGCCTCGTCTAAGTTCTCTCCCGCTCCCGCGTGGAGAATCCCCGCCTCATCCAGCACCCGGATAGTATCGGAAAGCGCCTCTTTTCCATAGTCCAGAGCGTGATTATTGGCCAGAGCCACAATATCAGGCCCTATCTCCTGCAGAATCGAAACCTTTTCCTCAGGCAGGCGGAAGGTAAACTGCTTGTCCGTCTCCGGCGTTCCCCGATTGCTGAAGGGAAATTCCTGATTCGCCATAAAGATATCCGCCTGCTCTATCGCCTGGCGATATCCTTCGTCCAGCACACCGCCGATTCCTCCGCTCCGTTCATAGGCGCCTAGCACGTGATCCGACAGATAGATATCTCCGGCAAACAGGAGAGAAACTGTCTCTGCCGTTTCTTCCTGGCTGCTCTCTTCTGATTTTTCCGCTTCTTCTGTATCAATCTGAAGGACCGGCCTTTCTGTATTCTCCTCTGATTCTCCCTTTTCAGGTTCCAGCGTTTTCTGTGCAGTTTCTGTCTCCTGTTTCCAGACTGTTTCTGTCCCCTGCTGTTCTATCTCCTGTTTCTCTGCCAAAAATCCATCTTTTCTGGCGAGAAGCTGTTTTCCCACATATAAGCCGAAAAAAAGAAACAGAAGGCAGACAGCGGCAAACAAAAGCCGGTACGGTCCTCCTGCATTTCGGGGATTCCTTCGCCTGCTGCCTTTTCCTCGTTCCATCTGTTCTGTTTCCTTTCTAACTTCTTTCTAAATTTAATATCAGCCTCTGTATGCTAAAGAGTCAGAATAATGCCTCCGTCATTGGCGTAAACAGTGGCCACCCCTGCTGTATCTGTAATTACTACATCCTTAAACTGCGCCTTGCTGCAAATCAGATCTTTCACATGCTCAGCCCGTTCCCTGTTATTGCAGTGAGCGATCACCAGGCGTCTGTTCTTTGTCTCGCCCGCCTGCTTCAGGGCAATCTCCACCATCCTGCCAAGGGCCTTATTCATACCTCTGGCCTGCTCCAGTTTCACAATCACGCCTTTATCTCCAGCCATCACAGGTTTAATGTTAAGAGCTGTGGCAAAAAATGCCTGAAGTCCTGTCAGACGTCCATTCTTTCTAAGTGTATCCAGGGTTTCAAGCACAAAATACGTTCCCATCTGATCCCGGTATTCCTCTGCCTTCTTTACAACCTCTTCGAATTCCAGCCCCTGCTCACAGAGATCCCTGATGCGCAGAGCTACATTCAGTTCACCGGAGGAGGCAGACAACGAGTCAATGACAGCAATTTTCTTCTTATCAGCGCCGTACTCTTCCTCATAGAGGCTCTTAGCCAGGCAGGCAGAATTATAACAGCCGCTCAGATGAGTGGATAAAGTGACAACAAAAATCCACTCTGCATCACATTCAAACTGCTCCTTAAAGTCCTCCGGAGAAGGGCAGGCCGTCTTTGGGCAATCCTTGGCCTCCTTCACCAGCTCCAAAAAACGCTTCTGGTCAAAGGTTTCGTCGTCTCTGATATGCGCATGATCGACCTGAATCGTCAGGGGAATCATGTGAAAATGAGGATCCTGCTTCAGTTCCTCCGTCAGATCCATGCAGCTGTCTCCAAGAATTTTATAGGTCATAGGTATTCCTCCGCATCATCTAGTTTTCATTACTATTTATTATAATAATGATGTGGTTTAAAGTCAAGAACGGATCATGACTTCAGGGCAGACTCCATCGCCAGATACCTCTTCTGCCCGTTTTTTTCTTTTTATTGCTTTTCTTTTATTTTTTCCCGGATCCGCGCTTTCAGCCCCTCCTGCTTTACGTCCCTTCCCACTCCAATCAACCTCTGATGCTTCCCCATGCTCACAGAAGCCCTGGTCCATATGACAGAATCAAATATCGGATCATAGAAGCAGACTTCCACCTCCTGTCCCGGCAGGAGCTCTCTGTCCCCAATGAACAGACCGCCCTCCTCTCTGCGGGTCAGTTCTCCTTCAGCAGTAATCTCTCCCTCCAGATAATCAGCAAACTTCTGAATCCGCTCCATCGCCTCTGCCAGATCGCAGAACACCTCCGCCCTCAGATAGTCCTCCGGATCGGCTCCGCTGTGAAACATCCTGTTCCATAGAGCATCTCCGTAGGTTTTCTGAAATTCTTCCAGCGCTTTCTTTACCGGCTCTAATCCTTTCAGTATTTCCAGTTCTTCCAACTTCTTCTCTCCTTTCCTGAAGTTTCCGAACCCGGAAACTTATTTTACTTCTATCTTAATGAGATAATACCATTATTGCAAGCACATGATGATTTTGTATGAAACCTGCGGAGACTGATGTTATGATTGTCTATGATAAACTGTGGACTGCCATGAAAGAAAAAGGCATATCCCAGAACCATTTATATAAGTATTATAATATCAGCCGTGCTCAGATATACCGGCTGAAACACAATCAGATTGTGTATACCAGCACCTTAAATATGCTGTGCAATATTCTGGGATGCGACGATATTTCTGATATCGCTACTTTTGTTCCAGATCAGCCTGGGGATGAGGGATATAGGGAATGTGTGCAAAGAGAAGAATCATGTGAGAAATAACATGAATGGATACTAATAGAAAAAAGAGGAAAGTTTTCACGCTCCGCTTAAAAGTCGCTGAAAACTTTCCTCTTTTTACTTTTGTATTTTTTTATTCTGCCAGCTCAGTCATAATCTGATTGCTTCTGGCGATGAATTTCGTCATGCGCTCCGGACTTAATGTACCGTGGCTTAACAGTGCCAGGTCATAAAGCTGCTCACAGATCACAGGAGTCTTCTCTCCGTCTGTGTGCTCTAAAACGTATTTAACCAGACTGTTGTTGGCATTTAATACAAGAACCTCGCCAGTGCCGCCGAACATGGACGGATCCATGCCGTACATGTTGTACATCTTCATCATTTCCTGCATACGGCGTGTCTCCTCAGCCACTGTAATCATAGAAGAAACAGACTCATTCTTTAACTTTTCAGCCTTTACTTCCAGCTTGTCGTTTCCAAGAGCCTTGCGGAAGACATCCGTCAGAGTCTTTGTCTGGTTCTCTAACGCTTCCTTGTCCTCCTCTTTCACTTCCTCTTTGAAAATCTCGTTGACATCCGCATCAATTCTCAGGAACTTCACATTCTCATGCTTCTGCTCCTCGTGGGTAATGAACGGATTGTCGATATTGTGAGTCAGGATCACTGCGTTTAACTTTTCCTCACGGAACATGTTAATATACTGGCTCTGCTCTTTCTCGTCTGTCACATAAAATACCTTATTCTCGTGCTTGTCCTTTACAGACTCCAGATAATCCTTGAGGGTCAGGTATTTGCCGTCCAGATCCTTGAAGATAATATAATCATCCATCTTCTCAGCAAATTTCTCGTCTCTTAAGCAGCCAAACTTGATGAATGGGCTGATATCGTCCCAGTATTTCTCGTAGTTCTCTCTGTCTGTCTTGCACATACCGGACAGCTTATCGGCCACTTTCTTTGTAATGTAATCTGAAATCTTCTTTACAAAGCCGTCATTCTGAAGGGCGCTTCTGGATACGTTCAGAGGCAGATCCGGGCAGTCGATCACACCCTTTAAGAGCATCAGGAACTCTGGAATAACCTCTTTGATATTATCGGCAATAAATACCTGGTTATTGTAAAGCTTAATGGTTCCCTCAATACTCTCGTACTCCATGTTAATCTTCGGGAAGTACAGAATTCCCTTTAAATTAAACGGATAATCCATATTTAAGTGGATCCAGAACAGCGGCTCCTTAAAGTCCATAAATACTTTGCGGTAAAAGGCCTTGTACTCCTCCTCCGTACACTCGTTGGGGTGCTTATTCCACAGAGGATTCACATCGCTTAAGGAAACGGGACGTTTTAAAATTTTATATTTTTCCTTAGCCGGGGAAACCTCCACTGTTTCCTTGGTTCCGTCCTCGTTCTCTTTTTCCTCTGTTTTTGCTTCTTCCACGATTGTTTCAATAATCGTGTCTTTTTCATTTAACTCGTCTTTTTCAATGGTCTCATACTCTGGCTCTGCCGCAGCGTTGTCAAGGAAAATCGGAACCGGCATAAAGGAACAATATTTTTCAATCACCTCTCTGGCTCTGTACTCATTGGCAAACTCTGTGCTGTCCTCGTTCAGGTAAAGAGTAATCATTGTTCCGACTGTCTCCTTATCTCCGTCCTTCATGTCGAACTCTGTGCCGCCTTCTGACTCCCAGTGAACCGGCTTTGCATCAGCCCTGTAGGAAAGAGAATCAATGGTTACCTTATCTGCTACCATGAAAGCGGAGTAAAAGCCCAGTCCGAAATGACCGATAATCTGGTCTTCATTGGCCTTATCCTTATATTTATTCAGGAAATCCTGAGCGCCGGAGAAGGCAATCTGGTTGATATACTCATCCATCTCTGCCTCTGTCATACCCATACCATTATCTTCAATGGTAATCGTTTTGTCCTCCGGGTTTACCGTTACCTGGATCTTAAACTCCAGATCCTCCGGTTTTTCCCACTCTCCCATCATCTCCAGCTTTTTTAATTTCGTAATAGCGTCGCAGCCATTGGAAATCAGCTCTCTGTAAAAAATGTCATGGTCTGAATAGAGCCATTTCTTAATAATCGGGAAAATATTTTCGCTGTTAATGGATAAACTGCCTGTCTTTGCCATGTGTCAACACTCCTTTTTATATTCTGTATTTCAGCGGCCTTTTGTCTGTTCCAATCTGGCCTTT
>CAUCIO010000005.1 GCA_958442925.1 uncultured Clostridium sp.
GTGAAATTTATTCTGGAGGCTTTTGCCTCTCCGATCATCGGCATTGAGGTGGTGTCAAAGGTGATAAAAACATCTGCAGGAGTTTGTCTGCTGGGAATGGTTGTGATCTGTTTTTATCTTCTGGCCCTCTGGCTGAATGTAAAGTACAGACTGTGGAAAAAAACGATTCTGCCGCTGATGCTTATTCTGATCGGCGGAGTGAACCACGCCCTTGTGGTTTACTCCCGGTGGATTTTTCTTCAGGAAAACTATGGGATGGCTTCCCGCTATGCCATCCAGTATGAGATGGGGATTTTTGGAATTCTTTTAACCTTCGCCGCTGTATTTGCCATAAAAAAGGATAGGAAACACGTTCTTGCTGTGGCGGCAGGCGGATTTATCTGTCTTCTTCTGGCCGGGAATTTCTACACGACCAGGGAAGAGCTTTTAAAGGCGCCTTTAAGACAGCTGTCACTGGAGCAGACCATAGAGACAGCCCTGGATTACAAAAATAAGACGGATGAGGAGCTGGGAGCACAGCTTCACACCAATGGAGAGAGGGCGAGAAAGGCCTTGGAAATCCTGGATGAAAATAATCTGAACATCTTTTATCAGGAAGGGGCAGAGTGATGAAACGCTATATGAAATACGCATATCTTGCTGTGTTTGCAGCATTTTATGTGTTTCTGCTGATGCAGTTTGGAAATGTATTTATTTACTATGATGATTACGGCTACCTGTCATTAAGCTATGGCACGAATATTCATGTGGCTGGATCGGAATATTCCTTTTCAGAGCTTCTGGCCTTTATGAGGGGGCACTACTTTAACTCCAACGGCCGCCTGCTTTATATGTTTCTCTACTGCTTTGTCCATATGCTGGGCGGAATCAGAGGCGTGCAGGTTTTCATGGCTACGGCAGTGTTAGCGGTGGTCATGCTGCTCTTTTTCATTGTGAAACAGATGTTAGAGGGAAGACTGGAAGCGGCAGAGGAAGAAAAACGGTCCTGCAGAGAAGAGGATGAGGTTTACGGCACGTTAGGGCCGGTGGCTCTGGCGGCTCTGGCTGCGTTTCTCTGCCTGCTCTATGGAACTCTGGGAATCATGGTTCAGAGAATGGGAACCTACTGGTATGCAGCCAGCTTTATCTATGTAGTGCCGGCCACTACCTTTCTGGTGTTTGCCCTGTACTTTTACAGAACCGTGTTTCTGCCGAAGGGAGAGAAAACGGGAGTTCTGCGGATGTGTCTCTGCGCCGTGCTGGGCTTTCTGGCTGCCTGGTCCCAGGAGCAGTGGTTTGTCACAACCGTGTCCTTTGTCATTATCTGTCTTGGCATTAAACTCTGGAGAGACAGAAAGCTGGAGCTTTATGAAATTTTAACCTTTTTAGTCTGTGGGGCAGGAGGATTGATTATTATTTTCTCCCCGGCTGTGTCATCTAGAATGAACAGCGCAGGAAATGCAGAATTCGCCGCATTGAGCTTCCTTGGAAAGCTGGAAAAGAACATTCCGCTGTTAATGAATCTTTTCTTTTCAGGAGAAAATATCAGATATCTGATGTTTTTCTTCCCTATGATGATCTTCATGGGCTGCATGACAGCGGCTAAGGACAGGAAGCTTCTGCCGCTCCATCTGGGATTTTCAGCAGTTTCTGCTGCAGTCTTTGCCGGTATTCTGCTGAAGCAGAAGTTTCATGTGTTTGCGCCGGGGGCCTATTCTGCTTTAACGGCCAATCTTTTGCTCCTTTATATTGCTTTTTGTTTTGCAGAAGTGATATTATTTTATAGAGCAGAAAAACAGCCTTTTGGATCGATTGTATTTGCAGCAGCCGTGCTGTCTGTGGGTTCTGCGGTGATTGTGCCGGAGGTTCCCCTTCGGATTTTCTATCCGTTTTTATATCTGTCCTGGCTGCTGTTTGCCTATATGTACGGCAGAATTTTGCTGACAGAGGTGAAGCGGATTCCAGTGTCAGCCGTCTGTACCCTGGCATTTTTAGCCATGGTCAGCATACCGAACCTGAAAAGTATCTATACAGGCTACAGGATTAATTACCAGGTGCTCATGTACGACGATGCGGTGTTCAGGGAGAGTGCTGAAGCCATCCGCCAGGGAGCGGATATTGAAACCATCGAGGTCTATGAGCTGCCGGATCTGCTGTGCAAAAATGAGGTAGTATATGATGAGAATTTCTCCTTTATGATCGCCTGGATGAGGCAGTATTACGATCTTCCGGAATACGTGGAGTTTGAGTACAGGCCCCTGGGAAGCATGGAGGATTTAAGACGGTAAAGCTTCTGCCGTGGTTTCTGTCCAGGACAGGAATCAGGAGGAAGAAAGAATGAGGAGGTATATTCCAGATGAAAGTTGTAATATTGGCAGGAGGCTTTGGAACCAGAATCAGTGAGGAAAGCCATCTGAAGCCGAAGCCTATGATTGAGATCGGCGAGCGGCCTATTTTGTGGCACATTATGAAGCACTATTCCCAGTATGGATTCCATGAATTCGTCATTTGTCTGGGATATAAGCAGTATGTGGTGAAGGAGTTTTTTGCCGATTACTTCCTTCACACCTCCGATGTGACGTTTGATCTGGCTAATAACCAGATGGAGGTTCACAATAACTATGCGGAGCCATGGAAGGTGACTCTGGTGGATACGGGACTTCACACCATGACAGGCGGCCGCATTAAACGAATCCGGGATTATGTGGGAGACGAGACCTTTATGCTTACCTATGGAGACGGCGTGTCAGATGTGAATCTGGATGAGCTTTTGAAGTTCCACAGGCAGCATGGAAAAATTGCCACCATTACAGGTGTCAATGTGGGTCAGCGTTTTGGCGTGCTGGAGGTGAACGACCAGGGAGCCATCACGGCCTTCCGGGAGAAGAATGATGATGACGGCAAAATTGTAAACGGAGGCTTTATGGTAATGGAGCCAAAGGTGTTTGACTACATTGAAGGAGATTCCACAGTTTTTGAGAAGGCGCCTCTGGAACATCTGGCAGAGGACAAGGAACTGATGGTATACCGCCACAATGGGTTCTGGCACTGTATGGATACCCAGAGAGATAAAAATCACCTGGAAGAGATGTGGCAGAGCGGGAAAGCGCCCTGGAAGACCTGGGAGAACTAGGAGGAACTATGACAAATCCGATTTTTGATTTTTACAGAGGAAAACGCGTGCTGGTGACAGGGCATACAGGCTTTAAGGGATCCTGGCTTTGTGAGATCCTCCTGACAGCAGGAGCCAGGGTGACAGGATACAGTCTGAATCCGCCTACGGATCCGTCTCTGTTTCAGATTCTGGGTCTTTCTGACCGTATGGACAGCCGGATTGGAGATGTGCGGGATCTGGACCATATGAAGCAGGTGTTCGAGGAGACGAAGCCGGAGATCGTTCTTCACCTGGCGGCACAGCCCATTGTCAGGGAATCCTACAAAAATCCCGTATATACCTATGAGACAAATGTGATGGGTACAGTTAATCTTCTGGAGTGTGCAAGGCTTAGTTCCTCTGTCCGATCCCTCGTTAATGTGACCACGGACAAGGTTTACGAGAACCGGGAGTGGGAGTACGGCTACAGGGAGACGGATCGCTTGGACGGTTATGATCCCTACTCTAACAGCAAATCCTGTTCGGAGCTGGTGACCCACAGCTATGTGAAGGCCTTTTTTGGGGAGGAAACCTCACCGGCTGTCTCCGCCTGCCGTGCAGGAAATGTCATCGGCGGAGGAGACTTTGCGGCGGATCGCATTATCCCGGACTGCATCAGAGCCATGGAGAAGGGAGAGGAGATTGTGGTGAGAAATCCCTATTCTACCCGCCCTTATCAGCATGTGCTGGAACCGCTGTATCTGTATCTGACTGTAGCCATGCGCCAGTATGAGGAGCGTTCCTTGGCAGGATATTACAACGTGGGACCGGACGATGAGGATTGTATTACCACAGGAGAGCTGGTAAATTTGTTCTGCAGTTTCTGGGGCGGGGACGCAAAGTGGGTGAACCGGTATGACGGCGGCCCTCACGAGGCCAATTTCCTGAAGCTGGACTGTTCCCGTGTGAAAAAGACCTTCGGATGGAAGCCCAGATACCATGTATCCCAGGCTGTGGAAAAGACAGTAGAGTGGACAAAAGAGTGGATGTCCGGAAGGGATATAAAAGCCTGCACAGACCGCCAGATCCAGGAGTTTTTTGCCTGCCCATAGATGTTTCGTCAAGGCAGGATACTATAAGAAAGTAAGATAAGCAGACAGAGAGACGAGGAAATCATATGAATGAAAAAGAAGCCCGCAGCCAGATTCTTTCCCTGGTTGCCGATTACTGCAGAGAATTTCACAATAAAAAAGAGGCATTTAAAGAGGGAGACAGGATTCCCTACGCTTCCCGTGTGTATAATGAAGACGAGATGGTAAATCTGGTAGACAGCGCCCTGGAGTTCTGGCTTACCTCAGGCCGCTACACAGACGAATTTGAGGCGGAGTTAGCCAAGTACCTGGGCGTGCGGTACTGCTCCCTGGTAAATTCCGGTTCCTCAGCTAACCTGCTGGCCTTTATGGCCCTTACGTCCCCCCTTCTGGGAGACCGCCAGATCCGCAGAGGCGACGAAATTATCACGGTAGCGGCTGGATTCCCTACCACCGTGACACCGGCCATTCAGTACGGCGCTGTGCCTGTATTTGTGGACGTAGCGATTCCCCAGTACAATATTGATGTGACAAAGCTTGAGGCGGCTCTGTCTGAGAAAACTAAGGCAGTTATGCTGGCCCACACTCTGGGAAATCCCTTTGATTTAAAGGCAGTGAAGGAATTCTGTGACGCCCATAACCTGTGGCTGGTGGAGGACAACTGCGACGCCCTGGGAAGCCGTTATGAGATAAACGGCGAGATGAAATTTACGGGAACCATCGGAGATATCGGAACCTCCAGCTTCTACCCTCCTCACCATATGACCATGGGAGAGGGAGGAGCTGTGTACACAGACAATGCCCTGTTAAATAAGATTATCCGTTCCTTCCGCGACTGGGGCCGCGACTGCGTCTGCCCGTCAGGATGCGACAACCTGTGCGGCCACCGGTTTGACCGCCAGTACGGCGAGCTGCCCTTAGGCTACGATCATAAATACGTGTATTCCCATTTCGGATATAACTTAAAGGCGACAGATATGCAGGCGGCAGTGGGATGCGCCCAGTTAAAGAAATTCCCATTTTTCGTAGAGCGCAGAAAACACAATTTTGCCCGCCTTCACAAGGCCCTTGAAGGCACTGAGGACAGACTGATCCTTCCTGTGGCCTGCGAACACTCAGATCCCAGCTGGTTTGGTTTCCTGATTACCTGCAGGGAGGGAGTGGACAGAAATAAGGTGGTTCAGTATGTGGAAGAGCACGGCGTACAGACCCGAATGCTGTTTGCCGGAAACCTGATCAAGCATCCCTGCTTTGACGAGATGAGGAAGACTGGGGAGGGCTACCGGGTATCAGGAACGCTGGAAAATACAGACCGGATCATGACGGACACCTTCTGGGTAGGCGTATATCCGGGCATGACGGACGAGATGATTGACTACATGGCAAAAACTATCAGAGAGGCTCTGGCACAGGCCTGAAAACCTGATTGGAAGACGCCTGTATAAAGAGGAGAGATTCATGGAACACTGGGATTTGACAAGGGTTCATGAGGCTAATCTAAAGCTTTTAAAAGAGATTGACCGCATCTGCCGGAAATATAAAATTAAATACATGATTGATTCAGGCACGCTTCTGGGGGCAGTCCGTCATCAGGGATTTATTCCCTGGGATGACGACGCAGACGTGATTTTCACCCGTCCCAATTATGAGAAATTTTTAAAGGTGGCAGGGCGGGAGCTGCCGGAGGGGATGACGCTCCTGCGGCCGGAGGACATCAGGGGAGGAAAGGTGTTTTACGACTTTACCACCCGCGTCATCTACGACAACAGCCGCGTCCACGAGGATAATGAGCAGATGCAGTTCTATGAGGGAAAGTTAAACCATATCTGGGTGGATCTGTTTATTATAGACCGTCTTCCGGAAAGCCGTTTCGGGGCATGTTTTGCCAAGCTGCTCCAGAAGATCTTGTACGGAATGGCCATTGCCCACAGGGACAGAATCGATTTTTCCAAATACAGTCTGGCAGATAAAATCCGGGTAGGGACTTTATCCACAGTGGGAAGGCTGGTTCCCATGCCCTTTTTGTTCCGACTCCAGACAGCCCTGGCGGCCAAGGACAGGAATAAGCGGACCGGGAAACGCTACTGCAGCAATTACCAGCCTGATTTTCTCTATGTGACGCTGGATGCAGACTGGTGCGAGGAGACGGTGGATCTGCCCTTTGAGGACACAGCTTTGATGGCGCCCAAGGGTTCTGAGCATGTGCTCTCTATCCTGTACGGAGATTACATGACTCTGCCTCCGGAGGAGAAGCGGGTTCCGGCCCATTCCAGTATTGAAATCCAGATTCTGGATTAAGGAGACACACGACAATGAAGAAAATTTCGATTATCGTTTCAGTATACAACGAGGAATCTGCCCTGCGGCAGTTTTACGGGGAGTCGAAGCCTGTTTTTGACGCGCTGCCCTGGGATTATGAGCTTTTGTTTGTCAATGACGGAAGCTCTGACGGATCCCTGGCTATTTTAAAGGAGTTTGCGGCCCAGGATCCGAAGGTGAAGCTGGTAAACTTTTCCAGAAACTTTGGACATGAAGCGGCCATGATCGCTGGAATCGATCATTTCGATGGAGATGGTCTGGTGTGCATGGATGCGGACCTCCAGCATCCGCCGGAGTGCGTGGCTCAGATTATTGAAAAATTTGAGGAGGGCTATGAGGTCATCAACATGGTGCGGACGAAGAACAAGTCGGCAGGACTCATTAAGAATATTACCTCAGGCGGCTTTTATAAGGTGATCAATACCATCTCTGATGTGAAGCTGGAGCCAAATGCTTCCGACTTCTTCGCTATGACAGCCAACGCGGCAGATGTTTTAAAGCAGAGCTATCGGGAAAAGGTGCGCTTCCTTCGGGGTTATGTCCAGAATATCGGCTTTAACAGGACAAACATCGAGTACGAGGCCAGAGCCAGAGTGGCGGGAGAGAGTAAGTACAGCCTAAAGAAGCTGTTTAAATTCTCCATTAACACGATCCTGTGCTTTTCAGATCTGCCCTTAAAGCTTGGAATCTATTCCGGCGTTTTCGTGGGGATGATGGGTGTGCTTCTGATGATTTATACCATCTATGGCAGGATGGTTCACGGAGCGCCCAGCGGTTATGCCACCATTGTAGTGGTGATGTGCTTTATGTTCGCCATGCTGTTTGTGATTGTGGGCATTATTGGAGAGTATATTGCCATTATCTTCACAGAACTGAAGGACAGGCCGATCTATATTGTGAAGGAGACGGCCAATATAGAGGAAAAATCAGAGAGATAAAAAAAGAGAGAAACACGTTCCGCGCTCTGCAGAAAGCTGCTGGAACATGTTTCTCTCTTGCTGTATCAGAAGACAGGATGGAAATTTCTTAAGAACCCCCTTCAAATATGAAGATTTTTTGAATTTTTCAAAAATGGGTATAAAAACCCAGGGGGATATTATATAATACCAATTACGAACTACGAGGAGGTATGAAAGATGAGAAAAATCCTGGTTTTATTAGCCTGCGCTGCTGTTCTCAGCGGATGCGCTCCTAAGAGCAATATCGTATCCCCTGACAGCACAGAGGGGACTGTGGCTGGACAGCCGGATTTTGACGCCAAGGATGATGTGGAAATTGACTGGGAACAGGCCAAGGTGGATGCAGAGGACATGTTCACTGATGTAAAGGAATATCCCTACAGTGTGGATTTCCATCTTCTGCTGCAGCCGGAGCAGAAAGAAATTATGTTAGTCTGGGTAGTGAAGGACGATCTTCCTTCCAGCGAGATTGCAAAGTATTCAGAGGCTCTTGTAAAGGGCTTTAATGATATGGTATCCACACAGGACTTCTCCATTGAGCGTTCCAGTGATACAAGCTATGGAGGACTGTGGAAGACCTACGGACTCTCCTATGGACTGGCTCCTGAGAGCACCCAGGATGATGAGGACACCTGGTTCATCAGCGGAAGTTACCCGGCGGGAACAGATTTCAAGCTTCCGTCAGCTGAGGAGATTCAGAAGGCAGTGGACAGCGTAGAGGCAGCCGAGGCGGCAGAAGAGAATTCTGAAGAAGAGCCGGCTGAGGAGAATACAGCAGAGTAGGACAGGCAGTTATACGGAGTAAAATAGCCGCAGAATAAAAAGCTGGTTTTATCTGCTGTTCGGAAAATGATATATCAGAAGTAAGGTAAGGGGCTGCCAGGTGTGCAGCCTCTTATTATTGTACAGAGCAGTTATGCAGAAGAACAGACTGTATAGGATTACAGAAAAGTTATTCTATTCAATATTTGGAAAAGCATGGCTGTTTCATTCTTTAATAGTATAATACTCTGCAAAGATAACGATAAATTTGAATTCTGGAGATGCCTATGAACAAGTTTTTGAATGATATAAGAAGGACAGAAAATCCTGTATCTGGTAATAGAAAAATTATAAATACCATAGCTGTATTGTTCCTTGGAACAGCTTTGGGGACTTTTTCAAAATTTTTGGATTTTCGTCAAGCTGAACTGCCAAGTGTGCTTATGGCAATAGATGGAGCATTAGATGTTCATAATTTTCTTGGACGTTTTGCAATTTGGGTATTGATTGCACTGTGTATTTCTATTTATAGTAGTTCGGCAATAAGAGCAAGTGTTAATGTTTTTGTGTTTTTTGTTGGTATGGTTACAAGTTACTATTTGTATTCAAACTATGTTGCGGGCTTTTTCCCAAGAAGCTACGCTATGATTTGGTGTGGCTTTACCATTATTTCTCTGTTCTTGGCATTTATCTGTTGGTATGCGAAAGGGAAAAGCAAACCGGCATTTATGCTGTCAATATTGATTTTAGCAGTATTGTTTAACATGATTTTCGTATATGGATGGGGATATTTCGAAGCGCGCTCTGTTTTAGAATTGGTAGTCTTTATTATTGGACTTACTGTTTTGAGGAGGGATACATTGAGAAGTTCTGTGCTAATGGGAACAATTAGCATAGTTCTTGCATTTTTACTTAATATGGTCATTCCATTCCATTTTGGATAAATAATTTTCCCGTTTGTATGTGTACCTGATAAGCCAAGAATCCCCTGAATTATATCTCCCTTACAGCCACTGCTCCCCTCCGTCAGCTGCCCGGCTCTGTCAATGTACGAAAATAAATACAAAATCTCCTGAAAAAAAGTGCTTTACAAAAGCACTTTAGTATGCTACCATAGTAGCACAATAAAACACGGAAAATCACAGAGATTAACAGGAGGAGCGGTTATGAAAAAGAGAGTATGGGCAATGGGAGCAGCAGTTATGATGATGGGAGTACTGACAGCCTGCTCAGGAGGAGCAGGTTCCAAAGAGACTTCCGCACAGGCAGAGGAAACTAAGGCGGAAAGTACAGAGGCAGCAGCTGCTGAGAGCGAGGAGAATGGAGAAGAGACGAAGCAGGCGGACGGAGAGGATAAGGCTTCGGAAGGAACCTTTACAGTGGGCTTTGACCAGGATTTCCCTCCTATGGGCTTTGTGGGAGAGGACGGAGAGTACACAGGCTTTGATCTGGAGCTGGCTCAGGAGACAGCTAAGAGGATGGGACTTACCTATGTGGCACAGCCGATTGCCTGGGATGCGAAAAACATGGAGCTGGAGTCAGGAAATATCGACTGTATCTGGAACGGCTTTACCATGACAGGCAGAGAGGATGAATATACCTGGTCTGAGCCCTACATGGAAAACAGCCAGGTGGTAGTGGTAATGGAGGATTCAGGAATTGAGACGCTTGCAGATCTGGCCGGAAAGATTGTAGAGGTTCAGGCAGATTCTTCTGCAGAGGCAGCTCTCAAGGAGATGACAGATCTGACATCTACCTTTGGAACACTTCAGACAACACCAGATTATAATACAGCATTTATGGATCTGGAAATGGGCAGCGTAGATGCCATTGCTATGGACGTAATTGTGGCTGGCTACCAGATGCAGGAGAGAGAAGGAAACTTTAAGATTCTGGATGAAACACTGGCATCTGAGGAATATGCGATTGGTTTTAAAAAGGGAAATACAGAGCTGTGCGAGAAGGTGCAGAAGACATTAGAGGAGATGGCTGAGGACGGAACCATGGCTGAGATTTCTAAGAAATGGTTCGGCGAGGACATTACTACGATTGGAAAGTAGGCATAACAGAAAAAAGACAGGATAGGGGATAAAAAGCCATGAATTTATTGCAGATTATGAAACAGCTGGCAGGAGGAATGGGAACCAGCATTGAAATTTTTACAGTGACGCTTCTGGTCTCCCTTCCTCTGGGGCTTCTTATCTCCTTTGGAAGGATGTCAAAAAACCCGGTTTTAAGGACTGTGGTAAAATTTTATATTTCGATTATGCGTGGAACGCCTCTGATGCTTCAGCTGATGGTAGTGTACTTTGGTCCTTACTATCTGTTTGGAATACGGGTAGGGAACGGATACCGGCTGTGGGCGGCCTTTATTGGTTTTGCTGTGAATTATGCTGCGTATTTCGCGGAAATTTACCGCAGCGGTATCCAGTCCATGCCGGTAGGGCAGTATGAGGCGGCTAAACTGTTGGGATACACGAAGAGTCAGACCTTTTTCCGCATTATTTTCCCCCAGGTGGTAAAGCGGATTCTGCCGTCGATTACCAACGAGGTGATCACCTTGGTAAAGGACACGTCCCTGGCTTTTACGATCAGTGTGATGGAGATGTTTACAGTAGCTAAGGCTCTGGCCTCCTCCCAGGTGAGTATGGTTCCTTTTGTGGCAGCAGGATTGTTTTATTATATTTTTAATCTGCTGGTGGCCTCCTTTATGGAGTATGCAGAGAAGAAAATGAATTATTATCAGTAGCGGGGAGAGAACATGAGCGTATTAGAGATTAAAAATATTGAGAAATCCTTTGGAAGCAATCAGGTGTTAAAGGATATTTCCATTCAGGTGGAGGACGGAGAGATTATCTCTGTCATCGGCCCTTCCGGATCTGGAAAATCAACTTTGCTGCGGTGCGCGGCTATGCTGGAGACTATGGATCGGGGAGCTGTGCTCTACGCAGGAAAAAAGGCAGTGTGGAATGAGGGGGACGGCCGGGTTCAGTATGCAGGAAAAGAAGAGATGAAGGAGATCCAGTCCATGTATGGGCTGGTATTCCAGAATTTTAATCTGTTTCCCCACTATTCCGTTCTGAAAAATATCGTGGACGCGCCGATCCATGTGCAGAAACGCAAGAGGGAGGAAGCAGAGGCAGAGGCGAGAGCTCTGTTAGAGAAGATGGGGCTTTCTGATAAGGCGGATATGTATCCCTGCCAGCTGTCTGGAGGACAGCAGCAGAGAGTGGCGATTGCCAGAGCTCTGGCGCTGAATCCCAGGATACTCTTTTTTGATGAGCCGACTTCAGCCCTGGATCCGGAGCTGACAAAAGAGGTCTTAAAGGTAATCCGTTCTCTGGCGGATCTGAATATTGCCATGGTGATCGTAACCCATGAAATGGCCTTTGCCAGAGAGATCTCTGATAGAGTCATCTTTATGGAGGGCGGAGTGATTGTGGAGGAGGGAAAACCGGAGGAAGTTTTCACTTCAGAAAACGAAAGAACAAGGGCCTTTATCTCTGGCTGAGATAAAGGCCCTTGTTCTTTTTGTGAGTTCGCTTTAGTTTCCGCCCACATCCAGGCCGCTGTGGTAGGAGTAGTTTCCAAGCTCCATGAGGAGCTTGTTAAAATCCTGTTCCTCCAGGGGAATGCCGTTTGAAAGGCAGGCATTGAAATAGTAGTATACATTGTGCAGCTTGTTCAGAGTCCGATGGAACAGATCCACGAAGGAATCAGTAGAAGCCAGGGCCTTGTTCCAGGGGTTGCACCAGGGCTCGTGATCCAGGTTGCAGCATTTGCGGGGATCAGAGAAGGTGTCTGTTACCAGCTTGGCAGAAGCCACCGGATGATTGACAAAGATAGATTCTACTATGGCGATTCCGCCTTTTTTCTTTCCTGATTTATCAGCCAGAGTCCGGCATCCCACCCGCATGGCCCAGATGGAACGGTGAACCATGGCCGGAGTCATTTGAAAGTTATTCCGGTAAGTGATTGGATAGTAGGCATCGTTAATGCAGTTGGCAAGAAAATGGGAGACAAACTGCATCTCCTGGCCGTTCAGGCAGATAGTGGCCGTCTGGTTAAATTCGGACGGCTTCTTTTTTTTGTATTTATACAGGAGAATGGCATCAATATCATTTTCCAGGGCAGCGTGCTTTCCGTGATGGACAGCAGAGGGGTTGGAGGTATCGTATCCAATACGCCCATACACATAAGGATGGCAGACGTAATCTGCGATGTAGTGGTTCATAAAGCCGGCCAGGTAAGCAATGGCCTGCTCTCTCTGCTGCCTGGACTGCAGATGGGAAAGCCGGTTCAGGGAGCAGCGGAAAAATTCATTAATATGGTGTTCATGCATATAGGAGCCTACATTTCTGTAATCTCTGTGGCGCAGAACAGGAATATAGTAGAAAAACATATCAGGTCCCTGAAGTCCCAGCTGGTAGAGCCAGCGGTATTTGGCGATAATGTGCTTCAGCTGGTTGTTGGGAAGATCATTGTAGGCTTTCATACCGAAAATATAGTGAGTGGTAAATCCTGGCATATAGATCCGCCTTCTTTCTATGAGAAATTTCAAGACTATCGTCTGCTAACATCAGTATAGCACAATTTTTTGCCGGAGTGCAGGGGAAGAATCAGGAAATTATGATATTTTGCCGGGACTGGGTCATGGAATAAAAAAGGGATGCATACCCTTCATAGTATGACAGAACGAGAGGGGGAGCAGAATGGTTCAGTGGATTCGGGGAGCCGTGTGGGGGCCCTGGCTGACAGCTCTGTTTTTAGCGTCAGGAATTTATTTTACAGTCCGTTTCCGGGGATTTCAGATTACAGGAATTTCCAGATGGTGGAGAGAGACGGCCGGAAGTCTGTTTCGGAGTCAGAATGAAGAAAAAAAGAGCCAGTTTGCCTCTGCCTGTACGGCTCTGGCGGCTACCGTTGGAACGGGAAACATTGCAGGCGTAGCCGCTGCTGTGGCTGTAGGGGGACCAGGCGCCGTATTCTGGATGTGGGTGTCTGCTGCTTTTGGGATGATGACTGCCTACGCGGAGGTTTATCTGGGCAGAAAATATCGGTACAAAGATAAAAATGGAAGGCCTGTCTGCGGCCCCTACGCCTATCTGGAACGCGGCCTTAAAATGAGATGGCTGGGGCTTCTCTACGCGGCATTCTGCGTGCTGGCCTCTCTGGGGATGGGCAGCATGGTGCAGGCCAACGCAGTGGCTCAGAGTGCAGCCTTCTCGGCATCGTTTCCCCTGCCTGTCACAGGGGCAGTCCTGACAGTTCTCGTTATGGCTGTGATTTTTGGAGGCGCCGGGCGGATTTCTGCGGCCGCAGTCAGCCTGGTTCCTGTATCAGCCGCATTTTATATGGGCCTGTGCGCCGTAATCCTGCTGTTTCACGTAGGAGAGCTTCCGAAAGCATTTCTTCTTATATTTAAAGATGCTTTTTCAGCAGAAAGCGCAGCTGGGGGAGCGGCAGGAGTGCTGACTGGAAGAGCGCTGCGGTATGGAATTTCCAGAGGCGTATTTTCCAATGAAGCGGGGCTTGGCAGTCTGGCTGTGCTCCACGGGGAAGCTGAGGAGAGGGAGGGCTTAGAAAACTTTAGAAATCAGTTCGCCAGAGAGCAGGGGATGTGGGCCATTTTCGAGGTGTTTTTTGATACAATTGTCAGCTGCACCATGACAGCTCTGGTGCTTTTGTGTGTGGGAGGCAGTCAGATACCAGCGGCGGCAGGCCAGGAAGAGGCAATGGCAGGAAGCGCCTGGGTGGCGTCCTGTTTTTCCTCCTGCTTTGGAAGGCTGGGAGGAGGGCTTGTATCCCTGGCAATGAGCCTGTTTGCCTTTGCCACCATTATCGCCTGGTTTTATCTGGGAAGCCAGGCGCTCAGCTATCTGACAGAGGAGAAGCCGTGGAAAAGAAGCGCTCAGCTGTGTTATGGTTTTTTGTATTTAAATGCCGTCTTTTTCGGCTGCGTGGCCAGGCTGACACTGGTGTGGGATTTATCGGATATCTTTAACGGGCTGATGGCAGTGCCCAACCTGATCGGGCTGTTTCTTCTGCGCCGCCAGGTGGAGAGGCCGTAGGAGAAGGGGAGAGGAAAAGAGTGAAGCCACCAAAAACAGATGCACCAGGAAAAATTTCCTTGTTCCACTTAAAGTCACCGGAAATTTTTCCTGGTGCATAAGGGGAGTTGATACAGCAGGAATGGAATGCTGGATATCATAAATACGCAGTGTCAGTAATTATTCACTGCGATGTGACATTAGTTAGGCAAAAACTGCAGGCCGGGCGATAATGGAGAGGCTTTCGCAGGGAGGTTCGTGCTAATTTTGGCCGCTGAGCGAAGTGTCTGAACCGTAAGGCGGGTTTTCGTTGTAGTTTCCTCTTTGGCATGGTATAATGAAACCACAAAAGCATACATTTCACCACTTCAAACCTGGTTCCAGGTTCCTATTTCTCTGATTCCTATCTTTCAGAACATCAGAAAATCTATGCTTTTTCCCAAATTTATATCAGAGCAGGAGATTTTCAATTCTGGAAGCTCCTGCAAAAAGGAGGTCAAATGAATCAGAAACAACACAGCCGGAATGAAAGTTCGGCAGACTGGCGGCAGGCACAGCCACAGACGCTTCCACCCTCTCAGCAGGAAAATGTTCAAAGGCCAGTGAACCGCAGCTACAAGGATACGCTGTTTCGTATGCTCTTTCATGAAAAGGAGGCCCTTCTGTCTCTTTATAACGCGGTGGGGCAGACGAATTACAGGGATGCGTCCCAGCTGGAAATTGTAACCTTAGAAAATGCCATTTACATGAACATGAAAAATGATCTGGCGTTTCTCATTAACCTGGAGCTGAATCTCTATGAGCACCAGTCCACCTGGAATCCCAACATGCCCCTGAGAGATCTTTTTTACGTGGCAAAGGAATATGAACAGTTAATCCGAAAGGAAACCCTCTATTCTTCCCGGCTGGTAAAGCTGCCTGTTCCCAGATTCCTCGTTTTCTGCAACGGCAGGATGCCGGACCAGGCAGAAAAAATCGTCTTGAAGCTGTCGGATTCCTTTGAAAAACGGACTGAGGAACCGGAACTGGAGCTTAAGGTAACAGTGCTGAACATCAACGCCGGCTGTAACGAAACTTTGATGAGCGCCTGCAGACTGTTAAAGGAATATTCTCTCTATGTGGCCCGGGTTCGCACCTATGCTGCCCAGATGGATATGAACACGGCAGTCAACCGGGCGGTGGAGGAATGTATCAGCGAAGGAATCCTGGAAGATTTTCTTTTAAAATCACGGGCGGAGGTAGTTGCTATGAGCATTTTTGAATACGATGAAGAACGGGAGCGGGAGCTGATTAAGAAGGCGGAGTTTGAGTGTGGGAAGGAAGAGGGGCTTAAATTGGGCAAAGCTCAGGGCATTGAGTTGGGGAAGGCCCAAGGTGTTGCCCAGGGTATTATAGAAACCTGCCGGGAGGTAGGGCTTTCCAGGGAAGATACCATAGAAAAGCTTTGCAAAAAATTATCCCTGACTGAGGAAGAAGCCAGAAAGCAGATAGATTTATTCTGGCTTGAATCAGAAGAGTAAGTATCGTTTTAAGACTGTCAAGGGGAGAAGAGGTAATACATTTGAACAGATTATTTGATTATTTGGAGAATTATGGAATTCTTCTATGCAATTCAAATCCATATTTACCTTCATTAGATGATATTGGATGTGGATGGAAAGAAGTGACAGAACTTATTGATAATCAGTTAATGTTCTACTCTAAGTCATTTAAAAGGAGAACTGCATATCTTTCAAGAGAAGTATACTTATTGCTTGATATGGTGAAAATAAAAAAACCTTTAACTATTCAGGCGGAATATATCTACGAATTATTAAAGAGGAAGCCGCCAGCAGATACCAAGTTTTTAAAAACAGTTTCTGCACCGATTCTTTCAAAGAAGAGTTATGCGGATGCTTTTAATTTTTTGTTGCAGGAGAGATATATAACTGCTGTTCAGAATGGGACAAAGCTAAACGAAAATTGGTCAAGCTTTCTGTACGGAACAGAAAAGCAGTGGGAAATGCTTTCTCAGGGCTTGGAAGATATCCGAGGAACTATAAATAAAGACAAAGCTGTAGAGCGATTGTGGGAACTTGTAGGAGAAAAAATGGGCACAAAGGATTTTGCAGCTTTTGCAGGCCTCACATCTTAATTCTTGCAATCCTGCGCCACATTTGATACACTTGTATCAGATTGGCCGGGACACGGCCCGGCGCCGCTTGCTGCAGATGGCGCTGTGAACATTCAGGAGGATATCACTTATGCAGAATCCAGTTATTACCATTGAGATGGAAAACGGGGACGTAATCAAGGCAGAGCTCTACCCGGAAGTTGCCCCGAACACAGTAAATAACTTTATCAGCCTTGTAAAGAAGGGCTTTTATGACGGCCTGATTTTCCACCGCGTCATCCGCGGATTTATGATCCAGGGCGGCTGCCCGGATGGAAACGGAACCGGCGGCCCAGGCTACTCTATCAAGGGAGAGTTTGCCCAGAATGGTGTTCAGAATGATTTAAAGCACACCCCAGGCGTACTTTCCATGGCCAGAGCCATGCACCCGGATTCCGCAGGTTCTCAGTTTTTCATTATGCACGAGACTTCTCCTCACTTAGACGGCCAGTACGCGGCTTTCGGACAGGTGACAGAAGGCATGGATGTGGTAAATAAGATCGCTGAGTGCAGAACAGACTGGAGCGACCGTCCTATGAAGGCTCAGAAAATGAAGAAGGTGACAGTGGAAACCTTCGGAGAGGATTATCCAGAACCAGAAAAATGCTGATAGAAAAAGAGATAGAGGTAAACGGCGCTCTCTTTCAGGCAGTTATATCAGACGACAGACAGGCTCTCCAGGCCGCATATGCGGCAGGGAGAGCCGTTGTCGGCTTATGGCAGGAAAAAGAGGAAAGAGAAGAGGAAGAGACAGAGGGAATTCCAGATTTTTCTCCTGCTCTCTACGTGGTGGAGAGACTGGAGGACGCGGATGAAGAACTTCTAAGAAAGGCTGTGTGCCGTCGCTTTTCCATGCCCTGGACGATTACAGAGACAACAAGGCTTCTGATACGGGAATTTAAGGCCAGCGATGTGCTGCCGGATGAGGAGGAGGAATTTGGAACGCCTGAGCTGTTGTCCTCTTACATTGCCTGCCAATACCGGTTCTATGAAAGCGGCCTGTGGGCCTTAGTGGAGAAAAAGACAGGGCAGATCGTGGGAAAGGCGGGAATTACAGACGGAGAGCTGGGATATCATATTTATAAAAAATACAGGAGAAGAGGGCTGGCGGAGGAGGCATGCAGGGCTATTATCCGGCGGGAAAAGGAAGAGGGAAGGACGTGTGTGAGACTTCAGGTCAGAGCCGACAATACAGCCTCCAGAAGACTGGCAGAGAAGCTGGGATTTGTGCAGGCAGAGGAAGAGATTTGCCCAATTGGTTCTTGTATTTTATATGTACTGAGTATATAATATATTGTATACAAAAAAATGCAAAAATACAAAATTCAGCATCAAGATACAGCCTGAGCTGAGAAGGAGGGCTATGATAAAGCATCTGGGACTGAAAGCCTACGGAAAGGTGAATCTGGGCCTTGACGTAGTGAGAAGAAGAGAAGACGGCTACCATGAAGTCAGGATGATTATGCAGACAGTGGGAATCTACGACCGGATCGATCTTACGAGGAGGGAACGGCCTGGGATTGGGATTGAGACGAACCTCTACTATCTGCCCGATAATGAGAATAACCTGGCTTACAAAGCCGCCAGGCTTTTGATGGATGAGTTTGACGTAAAAGAGGGCGTAAATATACGCATTAAAAAGTTCATTCCTGTGGCAGCCGGGATGGCGGGAGGCAGTTCGGATGCAGCGGCAGTGCTGTTTGGAGTCAACAAAATGTTTTCCCTGGGACTTTCCATGGAGGAGCTGATGAAGCGCGGAGTAAGGCTGGGAGCTGACGTGCCCTACTGCCTTATGAGGGGAACCGCGCTGTCAGAGGGAATCGGAGAGATTCTGACGCCGCTTGATCCTGTGCCTCAGTGCCAGGTTCTGATTGCCAAGCCGGCTGTCAGCGTTTCTACCAAGTTTGTCTATGAGAATCTCCACGTGAATCAGCTGCCGAAAACAGCTCACCCGGATATTGACTGCCTGATGAGGGCGATTGAAAACAGGGATCTCAGGGCGCTGGCTGAAAATATGGGGAATATTTTAGAGACAGTGACGATTCCGGCCCATCCGGTAATTCAGGATATCAAGGATAAGATGATGTCTATGGGAGCAGTGGGAGCTATGATGAGCGGAAGCGGCCCTACAGTGTTCGGGCTTTTCATGAGTCCGTCTAAGGCAGAGGAGGCATATGAGGAAATGCGCTGCGGCTCTGCCAGTTCCATGGCCAGACAGGTCTATCTGACTCGATTTTATAACAGAAACAAAGACGCAGATATAAGACAGGGGAATGAAAAAAATGGGAAATAATTTTCAGGTAAACATGAACGAGTATCTTCCGCTCAGAGACGTAGTTTTCAATACGCTGCGCCAGGCGATTCTCAAGGGGGAACTGGCTCCAGGAGAGAGACTGATGGAGATTCAGCTGGCAGAGAAGCTGGGAGTCAGCCGCACGCCGATCAGAGAAGCCATCCGAAAGCTGGAGCTGGAAGGCCTGGTACTCATGATCCCCAGAAAAGGGGCGGAGGTAGCCAGAATTTCCGAGAAGAGTATGCGGGATGTGCTGGAGGTGCGCCGTTCCTTAGAAGAACTGGCGATTGAACTGGCCTGTGAGAGGATGACAGAAGAAGATTTTAAGGAGCTTGATCTGGCGCGGAACGCGTTCAAGAAGGCAGTGGCCGGGGGGACGGCCATGGAGATTGCGGAGACAGATGAGGCATACCATGATATTATCTATAACAGTACAGGAAATACAAGGCTGGTGCAGATCCTGAATAATTTAAGAGAGCAGATGTACCGCTACCGTCTGGAATATATTAAGGATGAAGAAAAACGCCAGATTCTCCTGGCGGAGCACAGAAAGATATACAAGGCTCTCTGCTCCCGCCGCGTAGAGGAGGCCAAGCAGGCCATGCGGGAGCACATTGACAATCAGGAAATCACCGTGCTGAAGAATATAAAGGAGCAGGAAGAATGACTTTTAAGGAATTATACCTGTCAGGGCAGATAGAGTTCGATGAAATTGACCGTTACATCAGCCGTTGGAACCGCTCTGACGATGAGAAAACTCTTGCGAAATATCTGGGACTGAACGCTGAGGAGGAGGACGTCTGGATTGATGACAGCGACGAGGCGCTGCAGGAAATGCTGGATTCCTATGAGAAGGTGAAGGGAACGCCGGTTACTCTGGGAAGAACAGGGATCATTGTAAATAAGAACGGCTTCGGCGCTCTGCCTATTCAGCGGATTGGGAAGGAGGAGGCGGCTGCGCTTCTCAGAAAGGCATATGACGGAGGCATCCGATACTTTGACACAGCCAGAGCTTACTCAGACAGCGAGGAAAAGATAGGGTATGCGTTGAAGGATGTGAGAAGCCATATTTACATTGCTACCAAGACCATGGCTTCCACGCAGGAGCAGTTCTGGAAAGATCTGGAGACCAGCCTGCGGCTGCTGCAGACTGACTACATAGACGTGTATCAGCTCCACAATCCGCCTGTCTGCCCGAAGCCGGGAGACGAGACAGGCCTGTACGATGCCATGCTGGAGGCAAAAAGACAGGGAAAAATTAGATTTATCGGTATTACAAACCACCGGATCGATGTGGCAGAGGAAGCGGTAGAATCAGGACTTTACGATACGCTCCAGTTTCCGTTTAACTATCTGTCCACTGGCCGGGAACGGGCCCTGGCAGCGAAATGTCTGGAAAAGGATATGGGATTTATCGCTATGAAGGGACTTTCCGGCGGCCTTTTGACCAACTCGGCCGCTGTCTATGCCTACATGGCCCAGTATGAGAACGTACTTCCCATCTGGGGTGTTCAGAGAGAAAAGGAGCTGGATGAATTTTTAAGCTACATCGATCACCCGCCGGTTCTGGACGAGGCGCTTCAGAAGGTGATAGATTCCGATATTCAGGCGCTTGCAGGCGATTTCTGCCGGGGCTGCGGTTACTGTATGCCCTGCCCGGTGGGAATCGAGATCAATAACTGCGCCAGAATGTCTTTACTTCTGCGCCGCTCCCCGTCTGCAGGCCATCTGTCGCCGGAGGGACAGGCTAAAATGAAAAAAATCGAGGACTGCCTCCACTGCGGGGCATGTAAGAGCAAATGTCCTTACGGTCTGGATACGCCAAAGCTGTTAGAGGAAAATTATAAAGATTACATGGAAGTCCTGGCAGGAAAAGAAATGTAAGTAAATGAAAAGAGAGGGGAAGGGTTCCTGCGATTCGGCTGAAAGCCGCAGGAACCCTTCCCCTCTCTTAGCTTATGCACGAGGAAAAATTTTCGGTGACTTTAAGTGGAACAAGAAAATTTTTTCCTCGTGCATTTTTTAATACGAAAAAATCTGCAAATAAAGTGTAAAACTTTTATAAAGTATGTTTTCTTATCTTGACAAGGTGACAAGGTGTCACTATAATAAGTGACAGCTTGTCACTAGAGTGACAGCGGTTCAGCAACATTCGCGTATGAAAGTATGAAAAGAAAGCAGGGGGAGCGTTATGCCGTCAGAGCGATTTTACCGTCTTTCGGAAGAGAAGCGAAAGATGATTTGTGAAGCGGCAATTAAAGAATTTGCCAGAGTAACGATTGATAAAGTTTCGATTAACCAGATTATTAAAAATGCCAATATTTCCAGAGGCAGTTTTTATACATATTTTGAGGACAAATGGGATGTGCTTTCTTATATTTTCGAGGACAGCCACCAGCAGTTTATTCTTTTAATGAAGGCTTCTTTAGAGGAGAGCAAAGGAGATTTATGGTCTGCCCTTCAGGATGTAATGGATGCCATGCTTTTATTCTGTTCGAAGCGGTCTAATTTTGAGTTCCTGAAGAATATTATGTCTCATGCCAATTCTGATGACATGATTCGCGGCTTTGCCAAGAAGGGAGGAGATTACACAAGGCTGTCTGACAGCGCAGAACGATGGGTTTTTGAACATATGGATGAAACAAGTGTGAAAATCAAAAATTTTGAGGAATTTCACTGTCTGTTTACCCTGGGAATGTCTACTGTGGCTATGGCCATCCGGGAATTCTACGAGGGAACTGCAGAAGGAAAGGTCAGAGAGCTGTTTGAAAAGAGAATCGGGCTTCTGAAATACGGAGCCTTTCATGGCGGCGGTCCATAGAGAGACTGACATAAGCAAGGCATATAATGAAGACAGAAAGTAATTAAGGGAGAAAACAACATGAAGAAAAAAAACATAATTATTACAGCTGTCGTTGTGGCTGCGGCAGCAGCTTTGATTCTGCCGCGTTTTCTGAAGCCGAAGGATGCGGTTAATTCAGCGGCAGCCCCTGTGGTTTCAACAGAGCAGCCCCAAATAGGAACGATTGAGATTTATACAGACCTGTCAGGCAGCATCGAGCCGTCAGAGATGGCCTCCATTATCCCGAAGGCGGGAGGAGAGGTTACAGAGGTCTATGTAAAGGCCGGAGACATGGTTACAGAGGGACAGCCAATCTGCCACATTGATACTAAAATGGTAGACACAGCGAAGAACAGCATGGAGACAGCCGCTGTCAGTATGGATAACGCCAACAAGGAGCTGGAGAGATCCAGAGTTCTCTTTGAGAGCGGAAACATGTCCCAGCAGGCCTTTGAGCAGGTTCAGAGCAGCGCTAAGATGGCCCAGCTCCAGTACGACTCCGCCAAGATCGCCTATGACAACCAGGTGGAGTTCAGTTCCATCACAGCGCCGATTTCCGGTAAGGTGGAAAGTGTCAGCGTGGAGGTTCACGACAACGTAGGCACCCAGAACATTATCTGCGTGATTTCCGGAGAGGGAGCAAAGCAGGTAAACTTTTCTGTCACAGAGCGTGTGGTTGCAGGACTTCATGTGGGCGACACAGTGATTATCAACAAAAACGGCACAGACTACGAGGGAACGATTTCTGAGGTCAGCACAAAGATTGACGACGCCACAGGCCTGTTTAATGTAAAGGCTTCCCTGGCAGGCGCAGACGCGTTAGCCACAAGCTCCAGAGTGAAGCTTACGGTTGTGTCTGAGAAGGCAGAGAACGTGCTGACAATTCCGACGGACGCAGTTTATTACTCCCAGAATAAGCCGAAGGTTTACACTTATGATAACGGAACAGTTCATGAAGTTCCCATCGAGACAGGTATTTTTGATTCAGAGAAAACAGAGGTAATATCCGGTCTTACAGCAGACGACATGGTTATCACCACATGGAGCTCAGAGCTTTACGAAGGCGCTCAGGTACAGCTTCCTTCTGAGGCCGCTTCTGAAGGCGGAGAGGCTCAGACAGGAGAGCAGGAAGAAGAGACTACCCAGACAGAGCAGGCAGCAGAGTAAGGAGGCGTACATATGGGTTTAACTAAATTTGTCCTGAAGCGTCCTGTCACTACGATCCTGTCAGTTATCTGTCTGATCGTATTTGGTTTATCCTCCGTGCTCTCCTCCAAGCTGGAGCTGATTCCGGAGATGGATATGCCCATGCTGATTGTGGCTACCACCTATGTGGGAGCCAGCCCGGAGGACGTCAGCGAACTGGTAACCAAGCCGATAGAGGACGAGATAGGAACCTTGAACGGCGTAAAGTCTGTCAACAGCTATTCCCAGGAGAATATCTCCATGATTATTCTGGAGTATCAGTACGGAACAGATATTGACGAGGCTTATGACGATTTAAAGAAAAAGATGGATTTAATGGGCTCCACACTGCCGGAGGATGCAGACGATCCGGCTATTGTAGAGATGAACATCAACGATATGGCTACCATGACTCTGGCGGTTAACGACGACACGGCAGATAACCTTTATAACTACGTGGACGAGACCATTGCCCCGGAGTTTGAGAAGATTTCTTCTGTTGCCAGCGTAGATGTCAGCGGAGGCCAGGAGCAGTACATCAAGGTGGAACTGATTCCGGAAAAGCTGGATCAGTATCATTTATCTATGAGCCAGGTGGCTCAGGCAGTGGGAAGCGCAGATTTCTCCCTTCCGGCTGGAAGCGCGATTGTGGGAAGCCAGAAATTATCCGTATCAGCAGGCGTCAGCTATGATACCATGGAGAGCTTAAAAACGATTCCGATTACTGTGGGAAGCGGCGATATCATTCACCTGGAAGATATTGCTGACGTCCATACAAATCTGGAAGATCCGATAGGTATCGGACGCTATAATGGCAGAGACACCATGACGCTGGCTATTAAAAAGCAGCAGGAGTCTTCAGCCGGAGAGGTATCAAAAGCAGTAAATAAGACAATCGAGCGTCTGGAACGAAGTAATCCGAACCTGGACATCGTTGTAGTTAATGACAGCAGCGACAGCATTAACGCCTCCTTAAAGAGCGTAATGGAGACCATGGTAATGGCAGTTATCATTTCCATGATCATCCTGTGGCTGTTCTTCGGAGACGTGAAGGCGTCCCTGATTGTAGGAACGTCCATCCCGATTTCCATTCTGGCGGCGCTGATTCTGATGAGAGCCATGGGATTCTCTTTGAACGTTATCACCCTGGGCAGCCTTGTTCTGGGCGTCGGCATGATGGTCGATAACTCGATCAACGTGCTGGAGAGCTGTTTCAGAGCGAAAGAAAAGATAGGAAATACAGCTACATCCTTCCGGGATGCAGCCTTAGAGGGAACGAGAATCATGATCGCCTCTATCCTGGGCGGTACGGCGACTACCTGCGTTGTATTCCTTCCACTGGCTCTGATTCAGGGTCTGTCCGGACAGATGTTTAAGCCTCTGGGATTTACGATTGTATTCTGTATGGTTGCATCCTTTATTTCCGCTATCTCTATTGTGCCGCTGTGCTACACCATGTACCGGCCGGCAGAGAGGGAGAAGGCTCCGCTGTCCGGCGCAGTGAAGGTAATGCAGGATCAGTACCGCGCCCTGATCCGGTTCCTGCTTCCAAAGAAGAAAACCGTTATGTTCACCAGCGTGGCTCTTTTGATTGTTTCCTTCCTGCTGGCAGGTCACATTAAGATGGAGCTGATGCCAGAGACAGACGACGGTACAATTCAGGTTACTATGGAGCTGCGTCCAGGTATCACCATTGACAAGGTGGATCAGCTGGTAAGGGACGCAGAGGCATATGTATCTGCGGACGAGGATGTGGAGGACTACATTCTGTCCTACGGCGCCAGCGGACTGAGTATTTCCGGCGGCGGATCTGCCACACTGACAGCTTATCTGAAGGATGACAGAAAGCGTTCGACAGATGAGGTAATAAAAGAGTGGAAGCCGGTTCTCACCTCCTACCAGGAGATGAACGTAACCGTCGATTCTGCAAGCTCCAGTTCCATGTCCTCAGGCAGCACTGACGGAGTGGAGTACCTTCTCAAGGGAACCCAGTACGACGAGCTTAAAAATATTTCCGACCAGATTGTAAACGACTTGAAGGAGAGACCGGAGCTTACAAAAATTCACTCCTCTCTGGAAAACTCCGCGCCGGTTATTCAGATTGACATCGATCCGGTAAAGGCTTCTGCCGAGGGAATGGTGCCCGCTCAGGTGGCTCAGAACGTATACATGATGATTAGTGGAAACGAGGCTGCCGACCTGGAGCAGAACGGCGAGGAAATCAGCATAAAGATTGAGTATCCGGATGGCTGGTATGAGACGGTGGATCAGGTAAAGGGAATTACCATAACCGGTTCAGGCGGAAATTCCATTGCCCTGGCCGACATTGCGGATATTTACTTTAAGGACAGCCCTCAGAGTATTACGAGAAAGGATAAGGAGTATCAGGTAACAATTACAGGCGATTTCGTCAACGGCACAAACGAGGATGAAATGGACGCCCTGGAGACAAAGATTTACAATGAAACAGTCGCTCCAAGACTGACAGAGAATGTAACCAGAGCACAGAGTGCCCAGGACGAAAGCATGGCTGAGGAATTCGCTTCTCTGGGAAAGGCCATCGCAATGTCTATTTTCCTGATTTTCGTAGTTATGGCGGCTCAGTTCGAATCTCCGAAGTTCTCCGTCATGGTTATGACGACCATCCCGTTCAGTTTGATCGGATCCTTTGGACTCCTGTTCCTGGCAGACGCCAGCATCAGTATGGCGTCCCTGTTAGGATTCCTGATGCTGTTCGGAACCGTTGTAAACTCTGGTATCCTTTACGTAGATACGGCGAACCAGTACAGGGCGGAAATGGATCGGGATACGGCTCTTGTGGAAGCCGGAGCGACGCGTCTGCGCCCAATCCTTATGACAACGCTGACAACAGTCGTATCCATGATTCCTATGGCTATGGCCTATGGAGACAGCGGAGAAACCATGCAGGGCCTGGCCCTTGTAAACGTAGGAGGCCTGATTGCCTCCACCATCCTGTCCCTGTTAATGCTTCCTATTTATTATACTTTGATGAACAGGAAACCAAAGAAGGAACTGGACGTCGACTAATAAGCAGCAGATTATCTATGATAGAACACCTGGAGGTGACAGAACCATGAAACGAAAACAGACAGCCGCGGCCGCGGCCGCGGCCGCCGTTCTCCTGGCTCTCTCCTCTCCCCTCCCGGCTCTGGCGGGGCCGTCTGGGGCAGACGGAGGAGCGAGCGAGGCATATCTGGCCGAGCTTAACGACGGGACTCTTCAGTACAGCGAGCTGCCCGGATTAGTGGAGCGGTATAATGTAACCTATAAAAATACATATGCGCAGATTGCCGGACAGAGCCAGAGCCTGGAAGCAGCCAGACAGCTGGGAAAGGATGCCGACGAGGCTATGGAAAGCGCGCTGGATCTGAAAGAAGACGATATGGACGAATCCACCAGAGCGCTCTATGAATCTTATAAAGAGGCCGCTAAGGCTATGAGAAAGCAGGCGGCCAAGCTGTCTGACGAAGATTTGTCAGGCACAGCGGAGCGCTCGCTGAAAATGCTGAAAAATCAGCAGACCATGCTGGCCCAGAACCTGATGATCCAGTATCAGAAGGCAGCGTCTAAGAAGGAGCTTCTGTCCAAGCAGGAGGAGCTGGCCAAGGCGGGCTATGACGCGGCTGTTGCCAGAGCAGGACTTGGAATGGCTTCCTCTGAGGAGGTGCTTTCTGCGAACCAGAGCTGGCTTCAGGCTCAGAGCGCGGCTGTCCAGATGGACTTTGCAGTCAACAGCCTGAAACAGAACCTGCTGATTACCTGCGGCTGGAACGCTGACAGCGATCCGGAGATTGCGCCTCTTCCAGAAGTAGATACCGCAAGATTTGACAGTATGAACCTGGCGGCAGATACAGAGACAGCCGTTCAGGCCAACTATGGACTTATCAGTATGCGCCAGAATGGCGCCAGCGGTTCAGTGGAGAGAAATGCCCTGAAGAGGAACGTATCCCAGTCCCGCCAGAGCATTGCAGTCAGCGTGGAGAGCCTTTACGCCAAGACAGTGGCGGCCCGCCAGGCCTACGAGGGGGCGGAGGCCAATTTCCAGGCGGCTTCCCTCGACATGCAGGCAGCAGATCAGAAAAACGCCATGGGCATGATGAGCAGAATCGATTACCTCAGTGCTCAGGCCGCTTATCTGACGGCCAAGTCCGAGAGGGACGACGCCAAGGCGGATCTGTTTTCCAGTATGCAGAATTATGACTGGGCATTAAAGGGAATGACTGTTTCACAGAGCTAAATGGAGGGAACAACATGAAAAAACAATATAAACAGGCTTTGCCGCTTTTGACGGCAGCAGTCCTCGCCTCTTTTTCTCCGATTCAGGCGCTGGCGGCAAATCCCCAGTTTGCCCACGATGAGGCTACCTGGGCAAGGCTTCAGGACAATACCATGGAATACGATGAGCTGGGTTTTCTGGTGGAGGAGTATAACCCGAACTATCAGAATGAGCAGGCATCCTACAATGATACAAAGAATGACGACGATGCGGCTGAAATCCGGCGTGATGCGAAGAACAGCGCTGCGGATCTGTATGATTCTGCAGACGATTTAAGATCCCAGGCAGAGGATTTAAGCGACCAGGCAGAGGATTTAAGCGACCAGGCAGAGGCGGCCAGGGAAGCCGGAAACGCAGCTCTGGCGGCTCAGCTTCAGGCCGGAGCGGCCAGCTATATGGCCGGTTATGCGCCTTTAATGTCAGCGGCGGCTATGACGCAGAACAGCGCTTTAAAGTCTGATATCTCCGCAGACAGCTCCTTTGTGGACAGCGATATGCGTAAAATTCAGCATATTAAAAATCAGAAGGGCATTGTAGTGTCCACTCAGAACCTGTTCAACTCCTATAATCAGCTGAGAATCAATGCAGATCTGATTCAGAAGAATGTGGAGGTGATGGAGGCGGCGGCAAATGCTGTTCAGGTCCAGGCATCTATCGGTATGGCTACTCAGGCAGACGTTCTGAAGGCCCAGAAGAATCTCCAGTCTATTAAGTCAACTCAGACCGAGACCCTGTCCAGCCTTGAGACCCTGCGCCAGAACCTGTGCATGATGACAGGCTGGAGCTATGACGCCCAGCCGGAGATCAGGGAGGTTCCGCAGGCAGATCTGGCGGCTATCGACCAGATTAATCTGGAAGCCGACCGCCAGAAGGCCCTGGAGAATAACTATGATCTTCAGTACAGTAAAAGAGCTTTAAACAACATGCAGGAGAATTCTACGGATAAGAAAAATCAGGAGAGGACTGTGAAAAATTTGGAGCAGAGCATCAGCGCTTCCATGACAAACCTGTACAACGATATCCAGCAGAAGAAGATTGCATGGCAGTTAGCCCAGGCAGAACTGGCCACAGAGCAGCAGTCCATGTCTGCTACAGAGACAAAACGGGGCCTTGGCATGGTAAGCGACCTGGAATATCTTCAGGCCCAGTCTTCTTTCATTGGAAAGCAGATCGCAGAGAGAACTGCCAACATGTCCCTGTTCCAGGCTGTGGAGACCTATAACTGGGCAGTGAACGGATATCTGAGTCAGGCACAGTAGTAAGAGAATTAAGAGGAAGAGTAAATGTTTTTTAGGCTCCACTGAAAGTCGCTAAAAAACATTTCTCTTCCTCTTGTGCTGTGAGGGCTTAGTCGCAGGAAAACCTCTATGCAGGGAAGAAGGGAAGATTTCCGGTGACTTTCAGTGGAACAAGGAAATCTTCCCTTCTTCCCTCGTATTCCATTCATTCTCTTATCCATCTCAAAAAGTAAAAATCTGGCTTTATTTTTACCTGTGGTTCTGCGAGAGGTATTCCCAGGGATTCTCCGAAGACAAGGGTTCTCTCTTCATGAAGCTCCTCCAATACGCTTTCATCTAACAGGCCGGACAGCTCTGCCTCTGACTCAGGAGGCATGACTGCAAAAGACTCAGAGGTGAAGCACAGAGAAGGGTAGAGCACACACCACCAGTTATGGCCATTTCCGCTTCCCAGAACGACCCGGACTGCATCGTAAACGCCGCAGGGGAAGGTCAGCTTTCCATAGATACGGGTGGGAAAATAGGCCTGCTCCAGCCGGATGTCTGCTGTGCAGGAGAAGCCCTGTTCTTTGATAAATTGATTGGCAGTTTCTTCCAGTTTTGTTTCGCTGACTCTTATGTAGGATTCAATCTGTTCCTTTTCCGAGCAGCCAGTGATATCGCGGCGGATTTCGTTCAGAAGCAGATCCCGTACCTGAAGCTTCAGATCCTGATCGGCAGGGGAGTCGCTGTCAGCCAGTACATGAAAGCGCAGAACCTGCGGAGCCAGAATCTCTGCCAGATGCTCCTCCTTTGTCCTGGTCCAGGCAATGAGACAGGTCAGAGAGAGGGCCAGGCAGGAAGCCGACAGGGCCAGGAAAAGCTGCCCCTTAAAGGAACAGCGGGAACGGAATTTTGCGATAGTGGAAAAAAATTTCATGATTACCTCCCAAAATGTTCGGCAGCTGCTGTTTTTATGTTCTAAGTATTGACAGACGTGATATAATTTAAACAGTTTCCACAGAAGAAATTGTTTGGAAACAGCCAATTAAGGAAGGAACAGAAAAGAGGAAAATAGATGAAGACAAAGGTGCTTGTCATATTCGGCGGCCAGTCCTCAGAACACATCGTGTCCTGTATGTCAGCCGTCAATGTAATTAACCACATAGACAGAAGCCGTTACCAGGTGATGCTGATCGGCATCACAGAAGAGGGAAAATGGCTTTACACAGAGGATGCGGCTTCTATTCAGGACGAAAGCTGGAGGAAAGGAACCATACAGGCAGTTCTTTCTCCGGATGCCACAGAACAGTGCGTACTTCTTTTAAAGGAAGATGGAGTGGAAAAGCACAAGGTAGATGTGGTGTTCCCGGTGCTCCATGGACTTTATGGGGAGGATGGAACGATTCAGGGGCTTTTTGAGCTGGCCAGAATTCCCTATGTGGGCTGCGGCGTTCTGGCATCAGCTGTTTCCATGGATAAATTGTATACGAAAATCATTGTGGATGATTTAGGAGTCCGCCAGGCAGACTATGTACCGGTGATGCGCCGGGAGCTGTCCTCCATGGAAACGGTGGTAAAACGGGTGGAGGACAAATTTTCCTATCCTGTATTTATCAAACCGTCTAACGCCGGATCCTCCAGGGGAGTGTCTAAGGCATCCTGCCGGGAGGAGCTGGAGAAGGGCCTGACAGAGGCGGCCAGACATGATCGGAAGATCCTGGTGGAGGAGATGATTGTGGGCCATGAAATCGAGTGCGCTGTGTTCGGCGGAGGAAATGGGGAAGTCATCGCCTCCGGCGTGGGAGAGATCCTGGCAGCCGCAGATTTCTACGATTTCGAGGCAAAATATTATAATGAAGAATCCAGAACAGTGGTAAATCCTGTTCTGCCAAACGGAGCTGCTGAGAAAGTCAGAGAAGCGGCGAAAAGGATTTTCAGGGCAGTGGACGGCTATGGCCTTGCCAGAGTAGACTTTTTTGTCACAGAAGAAGGGGAGGCAGTGTTTAACGAGATCAATACCCTTCCGGGATTTACAGCCATCAGCATGTACCCGATGCTGTTTGAAGCAGAGGGGATTGAAAAAACAGAGCTGGTTACACGGCTGATTGAGAACGGCCTGAGCCGGTACGAAGCCTAGAGGGCGGCAGGCTCTCAGGGAGGAGAGAAAGATGGACAAAAATGCGCCAATCGGAGTTTTTGATTCCGGAGTGGGAGGACTCACAGTTGCCAGAGAAATTATACGCCAGATGCCCATGGAGCGTCTGGTGTATTTCGGAGATACAGCCAGAGTTCCATACGGAACGAAGTCTCAGGATACGGTCATCCGCTATTCCAGGCAGATTATCCGTTTTCTGCGGACAAAGGAAGTCAAGGCTATTGTCATTGCCTGCAATACAGCTACAGCCTGTGCCCTTGAGACAGTAGAAAAGGATCTGGACATTCCGATTATCGGCGTGATTCACGCAGGGGCTAAAGCTGCTGTGGAAGCAACAAAAAACGGAAAAATTGGAATTATTGGTACAGAAGCTACAATCAGAAGCGGCGTGTACACCGAGCTGATGAAGGAGATGAACCCTGATATTGAGGTGACAGGAAAACCCTGCCCTCTGTTCGTTCCGCTGGTGGAGGAGGGACTGCTCCATGACTCTGTGACAGACGAGATAGCGGGACGGTATCTGGCTGCCCTGAAGGAGAAATACATTGACACTCTGGTGATGGGATGTACCCATTATCCTCTGCTTCGCTCTACCCTGGGACGGCTGATGGGGGAGGATGTGACGCTGATCAATCCGGCCTATGAGACGGCCAGAGAGCTGAGCGGCCTGTTAAAGGAAAAGGGGCTGGCCTGCAGCGAGACGGGAGAAGGAGAAAAATATCAGTTTTATGTCAGCGATATGGCAGAGCGTTTTAAGGATTTTGCCACAGCCATCCTGCCGGGAGAAGTCAAAGAGACGAAAAAGATCAACATTGAAGAGTATTAGAAAAAATTAAAAATATCAGAAAACCATTAGAAGAATGTGATAGAAAGGCAGAGGAAAAGAACTATGACGAAAGACGTTCTGGTCAGCGTCCGGGGCATTCACACAGCGGAGGCAGATGGAGATACCGGAAGTGTGGAAGTAATTACAGCCGGAACTTATTATTATAAGAACAATAAGCATTATGTCGTTTACGATGAGCTGGTGGAGGGATATGACAAGCCTATCCGCAGCACAATCAGGATTGGAGACGGCACAGTGGATGTGATTAAAAATGGGCCAGCTAAGGCCCATATGGTATTTGAGGAGCATAAGACCAATGTCAGCTGCTATGCGACTCCTTTTGGCCAGATGATGGTGGGCGTAAGCACGAATACCATTGAGGTAGAGGAGAAGCCGGATCAGATTGCAGCAGTTGTGGACTACACGCTGGACGTCAACTATGAGAAAATGTCAAGCTGCAGGATCTCTATTGATATTCAGTCCAAGGAAACAGCGGATTTTCATCTCACTTCCAGCTAAAGGTTTCCGAGGGACTTCACGTGCCAGAAAGGAGCGCACCTATGATAAAGAAGCAGAGAGAGGCTGCTGTAAAGCCTGGCATCTACGAAATCGCAGTGAGCGGCCTGTTCACCGCTCTCATCGCGGTGGGGGCTTTCATTAAAATCAGTATTCCGGTACAGCCTTTTCCCATGAACTTTACCCTGCAGTTTTTCTTTGTCCTGTTAGCGGGACTTCTGCTAGGAGGAAAACAGGCGTTTTTCTGCGTTCTCACCTATCTGGCTGTAGGGCTGGCGGGAGTTCCGGTGTTCGCAGCAGGAGGAGGCCCGGCCTATCTGCTGCGCCCGACATTCGGTTTCCTGCTGGGATTTGCCGCAGCTGCCTGGGTGACAGGAACAGTGTACGCCCGCTTCCGGGTAAAGGGATTTAAAATGAGATGGCTGTTTACGGCGTCTCTGTGCGGCTTTGCCGTCATGTACCTGTGCGGCATGTTTTATTTTTATTTTCTCAGCAATTATGTGATCCACATGCCGGTTTCCGCAGGAGTAGTATTTGTTAACTGCTTTTTGCTGACAGCGGCAGGGGACCTGTTCCTGTGTTTTCTGGCCAGCATGGCCGCGAAACGGCTGGGGCCGGCCATGAGTTTTATGAGGTAAGAAGAGGAGCTCCCCTGGGAGCTTCTTTTTATTTCAGCACATCCTTTTCATTATCCATATTTTGTAATTTCAGCAGTTCATTAATCTGATTTTCTACAAATTTTTTATGCTTGTCATCCAACAATTCATATTTATCCATGATTAAAGAAAGAATGTTCGTGGTTCCATTTAATGCGCTTAAATCATCATTGGAATCGTCTAAAAGCCAGTTCTTGTCAACATGATACATAAGAGACAGACAATTGATAAACATGGGCGTAGGCTTTACATTCTCACACTCCAGATTTGCCAGATTTCCTCTGGAGATACCGATGGAAGAGGCAAAAGCTGCCTGCGTCATATTGTTTGCCTTTCGGATCAATTTTAATTTATCTGCAAATTTCAACACAATCTACCTCCATAGCCTTATAGTATCAAAGTGAAAAGTTTGTGTCAATGCAAAATGACATGGTACAAACATTTTAATAAATAAGAAGCATTGACGCAAACATTTAAAAATGATAGAATGCACTTAAACAAACTATTTTTGACGTTTTTTGCAATTATAATGACAAAAAAGGGGATATTTTATGGATGGATCAGGAAACACCAAAGTAAAAAACGCATCTGAGATAGGTGCGCTTGCAGGCCGCTTAAATGTACATAATCAGTTTTATGTGCTGAATACGATCAATTTCTTTTTATCCGGACAAAATATGCAAAAAACACACAGATCAAAGGCAGCAGAAGAAATTTGTTTGAAAGAAAAGAGGTAGAGAAATGAAAAAGAAAAGCTTAAAGAAAATCGCAGTGGCAGCGCTTAGCCTGGCCTTAATGAGTCCGGCTGCCGTTTTTGCAGGAACCTGGGAAAAGGATGGCGATAA
>CAUCIO010000006.1 GCA_958442925.1 uncultured Clostridium sp.
ACAGTGACTTGTCGCCAGTTTCCTAACTTGACATTCGCTCCACGGAAAACCTGCCATCTCTCAGGCAGCAACCTCTCGCTTCATTGCTATCATGCCACAGCCTCTGTATCATATCATATGTTTCCTGTAATTGCAAGGGATTTTTCTACTTTTTTCGCCGATTTTTCTTTAGAAAATCGCGGCCTGTTTTTGACGTTTTTGTGCAGAATGACGATGTCACAGAAAAAGCACAAAATACCCGAACACAAAGGAGCAGATGATCGCTATCCCCCCGCAAATTCTTGCAAGAATGAAGTAAAATCGAGTCGGAGAGCCATCTTTGACATAGAGGAAATTTTCTATTTTCCAAACCAGATCCGGTTTTGCTATCAGAAAAACGCCAATAGCAAACATGCAGAGCACCTGCAATATTTCAACCATAATTGAATCCCCCGTTAAATTGTCGTTACATGACGCCTGTCCAGTCTGCTGCTTCCTCTGAAACTATAAAAGGAAGAAGAGCAAACCTCCCGTACCTTTATCAGAGCAGGGAAAGTCTTCTCTTCTTCCTTATTATAATGCCTATTTGATTAATCCCACTCTACCGGCTCATATGGATCTCTCGCGTACTCGTCGCCATTGTCAGATTCTTTATCTACCTTTACTACAATGCCGGAGTTGCTGGTTTCAAATTTTGTACCGCTGGAATCTTTCACAGTCGTATCCTTCATAACCTTTCCGGATGTATTGACCAGGTAGTTCTTACCTTCTACGCGGATAACCTCGTATTTTGTTCCGTTGTCAGCCTCCTGAAGCTTTCCTTTATAGAACAGGTAATTATTCTTCACACCGGTAAAGCCGCGTCCTGCCTTTCCGCCTGACTCTGTAAAGTAAAACTCGCTCTTGGTTCCGTCGCCTTCCTCAATCGTCATCCGGCCCTTCTGTACAGAGCTTGTCTGCCTGTCACCGAAGTAGTAGGTCTCAAAGCCGCTGCCGCTGTTTAAATTCCGCAGCCCGTAAACAGGGTTTCCATTCTCATCAAACAGGTAGGTAATGCCGTTGATCTTCTCCAGATCTTTCACAGAGGCATTCTCCACAGACGGGCCTACCTTAGGTTCTCCGTCGTTTCCGAAATAATACCACTGTACCTCGTCTTCCACATCGCCCTCATAATCCTCCGGCGGATAGGTGGAATACCAGCCTGTCGTCAGCTTTCCATTGTCCTGAAGATAGCGGTAATCCTTAAAGTCATCCTCATCGCCAGTCACACAGATCCAGCCGGTCTGCATCCGCCCCTCTTCGTCAAAATAATAGTTTACGCCGTCAATCTTGTATTTCTTATAACTGTCTCCGCCTGTCTCCGGCACATAGCGCTTTCCGGAGCTCTGGAAATAATACCAGTGGTGATCGTCGTCATCCTCGTAAGGACGCACATCATCATTGTCATCGTCATCTGCATCCGGATCTTCCAGATACTGCCAGCCTGTACGCATGGTTCCGTCGTCTCCCAGGTAATAGAGATCGTCGTCTGCCCAGCCGGTCTGCATCTCTCCGTCGCTGTTAAAGTAGTACCACTTCTCTGAAATCTTCTGCCAGCTGTCTGAAGCAGCGCGGCCGTCACTTGTAAAATAGTACCACACCTGTTTTGCATTATTATCCCAGCGGTCGCTCTTCTGGGGCAGCTTCATCCATTTTCCTGAAACCATAATACCATTGGCATCCACATAGTAATCCCCGTCCACCCAGGAATTCAGCGCCATATTGCCATTATAGTCCAGGTATCTCCAGAGCCCGTCGGCTCCCTTCTGCCATTTATTCGTCAGTTTAGAGCCGTTCGTATCGTAATAGACCCAGTTATTTCCTGATTTCTGCCAGCCAGAAGCGCCAAAGCAAACCGCCGCGCCTGCCATAGTCAGCACAACAGAAAGAACCGCTGCGGCAATCCCTTTTCTCTTCATTTCTGCTCCTCCTATCAATTCCGCTTATACTCCTATGTATCATTCTAACAAGAGCAGGTAAAATATTCAAGCAAAATAATCTTTCAATTCTATTACGAAATTCCGCCTGGCAGTCTCCCTTCGTGTGCCGCAGTTTCGGAAACAAACCTTTGACACCTGTCCCGCAGCCATATATAATATCACATGTGAACAACGAACTATATTATATATAGAAGAAACCAGTTTCATTATCTTGTTTTTTCAACCGAATGATAAAAAGAAAGGATCATAATACTATGTGGATAGCTGATGGCTGGAAGGATTATGAAGTATTAGACTGCTCCAAAGGGGAAAAGCTGGAGCGATGGGGAAAATATCTGCTGGTCAGGCCGGATCCTCAGGTTATCTGGGATACGCCTAAGAAAAATAAGGGCTGGAAACGTATGAACGGCCATTATCACAGAAGCACCAAGGGAGGCGGAGAATGGGAATTCTTCGATCTGCCGGAGCAGTGGAGCATTCATTACAAGGAGCTGACTTTTAATTTAAAGCCCTTCAGCTTCAAACACACAGGTCTGTTCCCGGAGCAGGCCACGAACTGGGACTGGTTCGGCGATAAAATCAGAAAAGCAGGACGTCCGGTTAAGGTTCTGAACCTGTTCGCCTATACAGGAGGCGCGACTCTGGCTGCCGCCAAGGCCGGCGCTCATGTAACCCATGTGGACGCTTCCAAGGGCATGGTGGCCTGGGGCAAGGAAAACGCCCGTTCCTCCGGTCTGTCTGAAGCTCCGATCCGCTGGATTGTAGACGACTGCGTCAAGTTCGTAGAGCGGGAAATCCGCCGCGGAAACCACTATGACGGAATTATCATGGATCCGCCTTCCTATGGAAGAGGACCCAAAGGAGAGATCTGGAAAATCGAGGAATCAATCCACCCGTTTGTACAGCTGTGCGCCAGGCTGCTGTCAGATCAGCCCTTATTTTACCTGATCAATTCCTACACTACAGGACTGGCTCCGGCCGTCCTCACCTATATGCTTTCCACAGAACTGGTGCCGAAGTTCGGCGGTTCTGTCCGTTCTGAGGAAATCGGACTTCCTGTTACAGACAGCGGTCTGGTACTGCCCTGCGGCGCTTCCGGACGCTGGGAGGCATAATAAGGAGCTGGTAATTCATATTTTCAGCAGAAACAGCCCATTCAAGTATATCAATCCCTTGAATGAGCTGTTTTTTTTGACGCCATTTTACCGGCCTCCATTTATCAGACGCCAGAATGGACCTGCATGTTTTTTCAGGAATTCTCCCGCCTTCCAGGATACCACAACACAGACAACAGGAATGGCCAGATAAACCAGAAGCGCCGTCACCGCCGTGTGGGGGAGAACCATTGCCGCTATTTTATTCATTCCTCTGGCCAGAATAAAATGAATTGCATACAGGAAAAAACCGTATTTCATCCACTCCCTGGCCTCTGGAAGCCTTGTTCCAGATACTGCCGCCCAGAGCGTAACAGGAACTGTAAACCGGTACAGCACAGTCTCCAGGACAGAATGGCGCACTGTTATTCCCTGATAAAAATATACCGCCAGGACAAGCCCCACTGCCGCCGCAAGCAGCCTCAGCCATAGCTCCCAGTGGTCTGTCCTCTCTCTGCCCTCTTTCTTCCTGCCTGTCCCCTCTCTGTTCCAGACCTCCTCCAAAAGCCAGCTTCCATGAATAGCTCCGTAGGCTGCAGCGCTGTAGTAAAACAGCGCGTCCATATTTATGATCGGAAGACTGATCTGCTCCCTGATACAGTAAAGCTCCAGAAAAATCGCTGCCAGTCCGACAAGCTTATGTTTCAGAACCAGGTAAATCAGCGGGGATATGGCAATCAGGAAAATCAGCTGATACATATACCAGAACACTGGATTATAGGTAAAATGAAGCACTGCCTCCGCCATAGACGGAATACTGAGCTCCACGGCTGTTTTATCAGAAAGCCCGGCCAGAAATGGGATCTTTCCTGCCAGAGCGTAGCCTGCATAATAAAAGAAGTTCCACAGAAGATAGGGAATCAGCACTGTTCTGATTCTCCGTTCCATCTTAGGGGCTATATCCCGAAAGGTGCAGTTCCGGTAAAACTGGTAGGCGGAAATCATAAAAAATCCTGGTACAGCCACTGGCCCCAGAACATCTGCCAGCAAGTATTCAAATGCCCATACTGCCTGTTCTCCCAGAGAGGAGGCCGGCAGGGTCAGAAACATATCTGCATTATAGCTGTGAATCATTACCACCATCAGACTGAAAAAAAAGGCGGCAAAGCACACCTTGTTGCGAAACTGCTTTTCACTCAAATTTGCGTTCTCCTTATCCATGACGCCAGCCTTTGCATGCGCTGACGCTAATTTCTTTTTTTACAAAGGCAAAGCAAAATCACAGCTGCCAGAAGGAGCGCAGTCCCGGTCTGCAAAAGCAGAACCGTCCTGCTGCCTGCAAGCCACTCTCCATAATGAACCATTTCCAGCAGGACTGCCGAACTGTTGGCAGCTGCATGAACGATAACAGAAGCGGTCAGAGTTCCTGTACACTGGTACAGACAGGCCAGAAGAAGGCCTAAAAGCCCTGCATAGATCCCCTGCAGCAGACGTCCGTGGTACAGGCCAAACAACACAGAAGACATAAGGGCAGCTCCCAGACATCCCAGGTGTTTTTCCTCTCTCAGAGTCCCGTATAAAGCTCTTCGAAAGAGAAATTCTTCCACAAAAGGGATGATGCATCCAGTGCAGAGAAAAGCTGTCATCAATGAAAAAACGCGGACTGACGCTGGCTGAATTTCTGAGCCCATCGCTTCTGCTGCCGCACCTGCCCCGAAAGCTGAAACTCCCGCCAGCACGTTTCCAAGCAGAAATATCAGCCCGCTGCCGCCCAGGCAGCAGCAGATACCCAGAATCATCAACAGAAGAAAACGGCCTGGCTCTCGCCGAGCATTCCGGCGTTGCTTCCTGCCGCTGCCTTTCTCTTCCCCTCTGTCATACCATTTCCAGAACAGCGCCGACGCCGCCAGACCTGCAGCTGCATTGGCCCAGGGAAGCACTGTGTTCCATTCCAGAAAAGACGCCCAGGGCCAGCTCTGTGAAACTGCTGAACTGATCCCTGAAAGGCCCCAGAGAGCCAGTTCTGTAAGAATTCCATATACTGCCAGAGGCAGAAACGCTCTAAGAAGCAGATTTCCCCTCATCAGGCCTTCCCTGCCAGTTCCATGGCTTTTCCCACATCCAGCATTCCTGCTGTGGCAGTCTTTCCCTCCATAGCGCTGTTTTTCTCTGCGGAAGACAGGAGAATTTCACGGATTTTTTCTGTGGTTAAATCTGGTCTGGCTGATTTTATCAGGGCAGCGGCCCCTGACACCATAGGCGCAGCCATGGAGGTTCCGCTCATGTAGGCATACTGATTATTGGAAATGGTACTCAAAATGTATTTGCCGGGAGCAGCCAGATCCACTGCCCCTCCTCCATAATTGGAGCTGGGTTCCAGATTTCCGTCCAGACGCATACTGGCTACGGAAATAATATTTTCCAGGTCAAAAGCAGCCGGGTAGACAGGCTTTTCATCCAGATTGATTCCCGTCCCTTCCTTATCTCCGTTTCCTGCAGCCACCACAAACAGCATCTTGGAATTTTTCATGGTATCGTAAAGCTCCTGATTAAATTTTCCTGTTCCGAAGCTGAGATTGCAGATGGAAGCGCCCTGAGCCTCCGCATAGCGGACAGCTTTTGCCACATTTTCCGGGGTTCCGATGCCATCCTTAGTTCCCAGCACCTTTAAGGGCATGATTTTCACATAACCAGGATCGCAGATTCCGGTTATGCCGACTCCATTTTTCCCCGCCGCAATGGTTCCTGCAGAATGGGTTCCATGATTATCTTCGCTTCCCTGATACAGGTTTCCGTTTCCGGAGTAGAAATTCCAGCCATGTACATCGTCTGCAAAGCCATTTTTGTCATTGTCAATTCCGTCCCCGGCAACCTCTCCCCCATTCGTCCAGATACTGTTCTTCAGGTCTTCGTGATCCAGCTGAACTCCTGTGTCAATCACCGCCACCACCACCTGGCTTTTGCTCTCCAGGGCATCATAGGACTGCCTGGCCGGAGTCAGGTTAATATCCATGCCAGCCCTGGCAAAGGTAGTCACTCTCCCTTCCGTCTCAGGACCGTAGGCGGAGCTGTCCTGACTGTCGGAAAGATGTCCCGGCATGGTAGAATTCATATTTTGATTTCCAGTCACCAGGCGGAACTGGCCGTTATTTAAGAAAGCCCACTGATAGCTGTTATAAGGATCTCCCTGGCCGTAGGCGGGAGTCCCCGGCCCTGCCGCAAAAGCTGTAACAGACCCGCCAAAGGGATTTCCACCGGATAGGGAGAGAGCTGCAGAGGTGAGAACAGCCGCCGCCCCCTTTGCCAGCTTCTTCCCTGACTTTTTATCTGTTTTTTTATCTGACTTCTTCCCTGTTTTTTTTCCGTTTTTCTCCGGCTCAGAATCCTTCAGTCCGATAAACACTACAATGGTCCTGGACGGAACTAGAAACTGCTTCTGCTGCTCCAGGCACGGTTCCTTTCCCTCCTCATAAATGCCGTTTTTCTCCTTGTCATCTGTATTAAAGGCCAGATGCCATTTCATTCCTTTCGGAAGTCTGGGAAGGGCAAATTCATGGGGCTCCCAGTGCATGTTGTAGGCCACGAAAAAGAAGTCGTCGCTGCTTCCATCCGGCTTTCTGGCGTAGTTTCCGCAGTACATGATACCTAACTGCCTGCGGAAATTCTCAAATTCCGGACACCAGGCCTTGACTCCGTGATAGGAGACATCGGGATGGCCGCAGACCAGATAGTCCATTCCCATGGGCTCCTGAGGCATGTGGAACACAGGATGCTTTTTTCGGAAGGCAATAACCTGCTTTGTGAATTCAAACAGCTCTCTGTTTGTCTCCAGAAGTCTCCAGTCCAGCCATGAAACAGCGTTATCCTGACAGTAGGAATTATTATTTCCGCCCTTTGAAGCGCCGAATTCGTCTCCTGCCAGCAGAAGAGGCGTACCCTGGCTCAGAAACAGGATCAGAAGTGCGTTGCGCAGCTGTTTCTGACGCATATTCACTACCTTTTTTTTGCGGCTTGGCCCCTCCACACCGCAGTTCCAGGTGTAGTTCCAGGCGCTTCCGTCCTGATTATTTTCTCCGTTGGCCTCGTTGTGCTTCATCTCATAGGAGACAGAATCCATCAGGGTAAAGCCGTTGGAATGGGCCATATAGTTGACTACTCCCCTATGTTTCGGGTTTCTCCTGCTTCTGAAAATCAGACCGTTCATCTGATCCTCATCCCCTTTCAGGAGACGCCTCATATCCACCAGAAAGCCGTCATTATATTCAGCCAGATGGCGTCCCTTCTCCTGCCTTCCTCTTTCAGCGCCATTCTCCTCCCAATAAGAGGCAAACAGCTTTGTTCTGGAAAGCCATGGATCATCTGCAAGGGACGGACAGGAGGAAATTCCTGTCAGATGTACGCCGTCCACATGATACTCCCGCACCCAGAACCGCACCGCCTCACTGATAAAGGCAGGGCTTTCCTTTCCAGTAAAATACAGCTCAACGATCAGCTCCAGCCCGTTTTTGTGAAGCTCTTTGACCAGATCCTTAAATTCCTCAGAAGGATTCTTTTTTCCAGGCTTTCCTCCTGCATAGGAAGCTTTAGGAGCAAACAGGAATCCCGGTCCATAGCCCCAGTAGTTGAGCTTTCCTGTAGGCTCCTCCGAACCATAGGGATTGCCGTCTGAGCCGTCAGGCATCATAACCTCCTCAAACTCATTCGGAGGCATCAGCTCCAGGGAGGTAACGCCCAGCTCCTTAAAATATGGAATTTTGTCCCGGATTGCCCGAAAGGTTCCCGGCCGGCCCGCCGTCTTATCTTTCCGATCCGTTCCTGCCGGTCCCATGGTAAGGCCCCTGGTGTGGATTCGGTACAGGATCATATCCTCATAGGGAATCTGAAGAGGCTTATCATCCTCCCAGTCAAAATAGGGAAGCTCAAAGGGGGTTCGCAGCGGATTTTTCACATGGGACAGGTCTCCCCATGTCTCCCGTCCTGTAAACGTCCTGCCAAAGGGATCCGGACATTCTGTCCCATCACAGAGCAGAGAGTAGGAGAGTCCGGAAAAATCCTCGCCTAAAATCCTGATTGTATACATATTTCCAAGTCTTGAACGCTCCGGAAAGGGAAACACTCTCTTTTTTTCTTTTCCTCCAGACATCTCAAACACAGCCAGGCTTACACTCTCTCCCTCCGCCATGGTGCAGATGTGGAAGCCTCCCTCCGTCTTAACGGCTCCTGGCGGAAAATATCCCGGCATGCCTTCTGCTGCAGCAAGTTTTTCTATCTTCACGTTACACTCTCCCATCCCGTCCTAACGGCCGTTCTGCTCCGCTATCCGCTCTGCCAGATCATTCAGATACATCCAGCGCTCCATTTTCTCCTCCAAAAGCGCCTCAGTCTCTTCCTTTTCCTTCATCAGAGCGGCCAGCTTTGCGTAGTCTCTGGCAGCCTTGTCAATCTCCGGCCCCAGAGCCTCTGCCTTCTCCTCCAGCGCCGCGATATCGTCCTCAATGGTTTCCCATTCTTTCTGTTCCTTATAGGTGAATTTCAGCTTTTTAACCTGGCCGTCCTTCCAGCTCTTCCTGGTATTTTTATCAGAGCCATTCCCGGCTTCTTTTTCTACAGCAGTTCCTGCTGCCGTTCCCCTGAGACTTTCCTGAGCAGCCTCTTCCTCCTGTCTTGCGGCCTGGTAATCCGTAAAGCCGCCCTCATACTGACGCAGCTTTCCATTTCCCTCAAAAGCAAAAATACGGCGCACTGCCCTGTCTAAGAAATACCGGTCATGCGATACGGTAATCACAATACCCTGAAAGCTGTCCAGGTAATCCTCCAGAATCGTCAGTGTCCTGATATCCAGATCGTTGGTCGGCTCGTCCAGAATCAGAACATTGGGAGCCTCCATCAGGATACGCAGAAGGTAAAGGCGTCTCTTCTCGCCGCCGGACAACTTTCCAATCACCGTATACTGTACAGATGAGGGAAATAAAAACCGTTCCAGCATCTGGGAGGCAGAAATGCTTCCCTCCGGCGTCTTCACATACTCAGCTGCTTCCTTAATGTAGTCAATGACACGCAGCGAATCGTCCATAGCCTCGTTCTCCTGGGAGAAATACCCCAGTTTTACTGTCTGTCCAATCTCAATCTCTCCGGAATCCGGCTGCACCCAGCCGGCGATCATCTTCATCAGAGTTGATTTTCCGCTTCCGTTCTGCCCGATAAAGCCCACCCTGTCATTCTTCAGGAAAATATAGCTGAAATCCTGAATCAGAACCTTATCTCCATAGGACTTGCAGATATTTTTAAGCTCCACTGTCGTCCGGCCCAGGCGGCTGGAAACAGATCCCAGCTCTACCTCCCCGTCGTACTCAGGGCCCTTTCTGGCGCTCAGCTCCTCAAACCGCTGAATCCTGCCCTTCTGCTTGGTAGAACGGGCTCTGGCGCCCCGCTTCATCCACTCCAGCTCCACCCTTAAAATAGACTGGCGCTTCCGCTCCGACGCCTCTTCCATGGCCATCCTCTCTGCCTTCAGCTCCAGAAAGCCCTGATAATTCGTCTGATAGCTGTAGAGTTTTCCCTTATCAAGCTCCACAATCCGGTTTGTCACACTGTCCAGGAAATACCGATCATGAGTAATCATCACCAGGGCTCCCCTGAACTTTTTCAGATACTCTTCCAGCCAGTCAGCCATGCCGCTGTCCAGATGGTTGGTGGGCTCATCTAACACCAGCAGATCTGCCGTGGAGAGAAGAACACTGGCCAGGGCGGCTCTCTTTCTCTGGCCTCCGGAAAGAGTTTCTATCTTCTCATCCCAGCCAGGAATCCCCAGAGTCATCAGCATGGTTTTTGCCTGTCCCTCCAGATCCCAGACCTGCTCATGGCCCTGGTTTTCCCGGATTACGCTCTCCAATACTGTATATCCTGGTTCAAATACAGGATTTTGGGGCAGATAGCGGATATAAAGGTTTCTCCCCTTCACCACACTGCCCTGATCCGGCTCTTCGAGGCCTGCCAGGATCCGAAGAAGTGTCGATTTTCCCGTCCCGTTGATGCCGATTACCCCGATTTTTTCGCCTTCATTGACAGAAAAAGCTGTGTCGTCAAACAGCAGCCTCTCTGTATAGGATTTTGTAAGATGTTCAATGGTCAATAAATTCATATCTGTTCTCCTGCTTCCGATCTGGCCTTACTGAATCACCAGCTCTACAGGGCAGTGATCCGATCCCATAATTTCTGAGTGGATAGACGCGCTTACCAGCCTGTCTCTCAGACTTTCTGATACGCAGAAATAGTCGATTCTCCACCCTGCATTCTTCTCCCTGGCCTTAAATCGGTAGGACCACCAGGAATAGGCTCCCTCTGTATCAGGATAAAAATGGCGGTAGGTATCGATAAATCCCGACGAGAGCAGCTCAGAAAACTTGCCTCTCTCCTCATCGGTAAATCCGGCGTTCTTCCTGTTGGTCTTAGGGTTTTTCAGGTCAATCTCCCGATGGGCCACGTTCAAATCCCCGCAGAAGATTACCGGCTTTTTCTCCTCCAGCTTTTTAAGATAAGAAAGGAAGGCATCCTCCCACTCCATCCGGTAGGGCAGACGGGCCAGCTCGTTCTGGGAGTTTGGCGTATAGCAGGTCACTACATAGTAGTCCTCGTACTCTGCTGTAATCACCCTCCCCTCGTGGTCATGAACATCAATTCCCAGGCCATATACCACACTTAAAGGCTCCTCCTTCGTAAACAGGGCGGTTCCTGAGTATCCCTTCTTGTCTGCATAGCTCCAATACTGATAATATCCCGGTATGTCAAGGTCAATCTGCCCGGCCTGAAGTTTGCTCTCCTGAATGCAGAAAATATCGGCGTCAAGCTCTTTAAATACGTCGAGAAATCCTTTTCCCACACAGGCCCGCAGGCCGTTTACATTCCATGAAATCATTTTTTTCATTCTGCTCTCTGTCTCCTGACTCGTCTCCCGCCTCTCCTCAGGGGCGGGAAAGCGATAATGATAGCATCAGTATACCATTTTCTTGATTATTTTGGAAGAGAGCAGAACTTCTTATTCTTATTGAAAAGACTCTGACAGCAGCTCCTCCGCCTTCTGGCTGTCATCGCAGACGCAGACTGCCAGAAAACGGCCGTACTGCTTTACCACCGCCCCCTCCAGACGCTTTACCTCCTCAGGCATATAGGAAGCAAACGCTGTCTTCTGATCCTCAATCCTCTGCTCTGCCAGGGACACTGCCTCTTTGCACTCCTGTTCTGTCTCAAATTCGAACACTGCGATCTCTTCTGCCGTGGCTCCGCTGCCGATATAGACAGACGATGAAACTGCCGTATCGATCCCATAGAGCAGGCCTGCCATGTCTTCTTCCGCCAGACTCAGCTCATCCTCAAAAGGCAGATCTTCTGCCAGTTTCTTTCCGATTTGTCCCACATCCACCTTCCGGCTCTCTGCCTGGCTTTCCACTGAACTTTCAGCCTTTGTTTTCCCGCTTTGTCCTCCGCAGGCACACACTGCCACGCAGACTGCCAGAAGCAGTCCTGCCAGAATCCCTTTTTTTGCTGTGTTTCTCATCCATGTTTTGTTTTTCATTTTCTTTCTCCTTCTTAGTGTCAGTGTACTGTGTTTCTAAACTTTTTCACCGTGAAACAGTATGGTTCTTTAAATAATCCAGCCACTTTTTGCAATAATCTCTTTTGAGATGAATCCCGTCAAAGGCGGCATCGGCTGGAAGGCTTCCGTCAGAGGCGGCAACCGCCGACGCTGTATCAATAAAATAAACCTGCTTTTCCTGAGACATCTGGCGCAGCAGCCTGTTAAACTCTGCTATCTTTCCATTCCTGATATAGCTGTGCGTAGCGGATATCTGATTCGTCACAGGTATGATCTCCTGGACATAGATCACTGCGTCTGGATTGATCTCCCGGACAGCATCAATAATCTTACCATATTGCTCAATAAACACATCGTTGTAGGGCCAGCCGGTCTCATTGACCCCAAACATGATGTAAACCTTGGAAAAAGCTGTGGTTTTCAGGGCGTCCATCACCGAAACCTTATTCTCTCCTCTGCGGATCACCGGCTTAGTAAACGCCGTATCTACCATCAGCCCTTTATAAGTATAGGCTGTTGTTCCTGTAAGGCCTGTGTTGGTAATCAGCCCCTCTGTCCTGGAATCTCCAATAAAAACAGCATCATCGAAATAGCTGTTGTCCACTGGGGCGGAAAGGGGAACAGGACGTGAAAAATCATAGGAGGCGGACAGCACCTCTTCTGACTGTGCTTCATCTGTGAATTCCTCTGTTCCAGCTTCCTGCAAAGCTTTCTCTGTTTCCTCTTCTCCCCAGATTAGTCCTGCCTCCGCCCCGCTTTTAGGGGAAATGGAATTCTGATCTAATGCTCCGGAAAGGTCTCCTGCCATTCTCTGGCTGCCAGACAAAGGCACATAGTGCAGGACGGCTATCAAGACCAGGCACAGAAAAATTCCCTCCAGGGAAGACACGATGCTTCGAATTCGGCGGCGGCGCTTTTCCTTCCTTCGCTTCATTCTCTGTTTCTCCCTGTAATATTCCCTCTGTTTTCTGGTTAAATTATCACTGTTGCATCGGTCCGCCCGATGAAATTCCTGGTATCTGGCGCTCTGCATTTTTTCCTCCATTTTTTCGTTTTTACCCTGCTTTCTATTATTAGACGAAGAAGCTTGTCTGAAAGTTGGAGAAACTGAAATTTTTTTTACTTTTTTCTTACGCTCATGATTGATTATGACTGAATTTGATTTTTTGTGAAAATACCACAAATTCGTTTCCATGTTTTTGTGACTTATTTTGATTGATTATGACTGTTTATAGTTGTATAATAGAATCAGAAAACAGAACAGGAGGTTTTAAACGTGATTTATACTGTTACATTTAATCCGTCTCTGGACTATATCGTAACTGTCGACCAGTTTGAGCTGGGAAAGACAAACCGCACATCCTCTGAGCAGCTTCTTCCCGGCGGAAAAGGTGTGAACGTATCCACAGTTCTTCACAGTCTGGGCATCGAAAACACAGCCCTGGGATTTCTGGCCGGATTTACCGGTAAAGAAATCGAACGGAGAATCCGCCAGAGCGGCGTATCCTGCGGCTTCATTTTCCTTGAAAAGGGCTGTTCCCGAATCAATATAAAAATGAAGGATTTTGACGGAACTGAAATCAATGGAGCCGGGCCTGACATTGACGCGGCCTCTCTGAAGCAGCTGATGGAGCAGCTGGACAGCCTGAAGCCTGGCGATACGCTGGTGTTAGCAGGCAGCATCCCTGCCTCCATGCCGGAGGACAGTTACAGCCGGATTCTGGAAATGTTAAAAGAACGGGGAGTACTCTTCGCCGTAGACGCCACAGGCGATCTTCTGATGAACGTCCTTCCCTACCGGCCGTTCCTGATCAAACCCAACAACCACGAGCTGGGAGAACTCTTCCATGTTACATTAAAAACCAGAGAAGAAGTCGTTCCCTATGCCAAAAAGCTGCAGGAAATGGGTGCTCAGAACGTACTGGTTTCCATGGCCGGACAGGGAGCTGTGCTCTTAGATGCAGAGGGCTGCGTCCACATGCTCCCAGCTCCCAAAGGAACTCTTGTAAACGCAGTGGGAGCCGGGGATTCCATGGTAGCAGGCTTCTTAGCCGGATGGATGGAAAAGCATGATTACTCCCACGCCTTCCGGATGGGAGTATCGGCAGGAAGCGCCAGCGCATTCTCAGAATTTCTGGCAACGGAGGAGGAAATCCGCTCCATTTACCAGCGCCTGGACGAAACAGCGGAATAACATGAAACAATAATGATAAGAAGGAGGAATCTCATGCGGATTACAGATTTGATTGATAAGCGGAGTATCTGCCTGGACGGAACCCCGCATACGAAAAAAGAAGCTCTGGATCAGATGGTAGCCCTGATGGCTGCCAGTGGAAAGATCTCAGATGAAGAAGGCTACAGAAAACAGGTTTATCTTCGGGAGGAGGAGAGCACCACAGGAATCGGGGGCGGAATTGCCATTCCCCACGGAAAATGCGCCGCTGTCCGTAAACCTGGTCTGGCTGCCATGGTAGTCAGAGACGGTGTAGAGTTTGAGTCTCTGGACGGTATGCCGGCCCACCTGATTTTCCTGATCGCTGCCCCGGATACAGAGGACAACATTCACCTGGACGTACTCAGCAAGCTGTCTGTGCTGCTGATGGATCAGAACTTTGTAGAAAAGCTTACAAAGGCCGAGACAGCAGAAGAATTTTTATCTGTGATTGACCAGGCAGATCAGGAAAAACCAGGCATCGACAGCCAGCTGGCTGCTCAGAATCAGCCTGCAGCCGAAGAGACAAAAGCTGTTTCCGGCAATGGTAAGACCTGCCGTATTCTGGCCGTTACCTCCTGCCCTACCGGCATTGCCCACACCTACATGGCTGCCGAGGGACTGGAAAAGGCCGCCCGCGCTGCCGGCTGTTCCCTGAAGGTGGAAACCAGAGGTTCCGGAGGCGCTAAAAACGTCCTGACTGAAGCAGAAATCGCTGAGGCTGACTGCATTATCGTAGCCGCCGACGCCAAGGTTCCCATGGATCGCTTCCACGGTAAACGCCTGATTGAATGTCCTGTTTCTGACGGAATCAGCAAAGCAGAGCAGCTGATCGAGCGGGCTGTGAAGGGAGACGCGCCTGTCTACCAGGCAGGAAATCCTGCGGCTGTGAAAGAGACAAAATCTTCTGGAAGCGCAGCTCACAAAATTTATACCCAGCTGATGAATGGTGTTTCCCATATGCTTCCCTTTGTCGTAGGCGGAGGAATCCTCATCGCCCTGGCTTTCCTCATCGATGGCCTGAGTGTGGATATTAATTCCCTGTCCGATGAAGCCAGATCTGCCTTTGGAACCATCACACCGGCCGCGGCAGCCTTAAAAGGCATCGGAGGAGTGGCCTTTGGCTTCATGCTTCCAATCCTGGCTGGATTTATCGCCATGAGTATCGGAGATCGGCCTGCCCTGGCAGTAGGATTTGTCGGCGGAATGATTGCCGCCAGCGGAAAATCAGGATTCTTAGGCGCTCTGTTAGCCGGTTTTATCGCAGGATACCTGGTTCTCTTCCTTGGAAAGCTGTTCAGCCGTCTGCCGGAAGCTCTGGAAAAAATCGCCCCAGTGCTTTTATACCCTGTATTCGGCATCCTTCTCATCGGTTTAATCATGACTTTTATCATCGAACCGCCAGTAGGATTTTTAAATACCTCTCTGAATACAGCTCTTACAAATATGAGCGGAACCAGCAAAATTCTCCTTGGAATTGTCGTGGCAGGCATGATGTCCATTGATATGGGCGGTCCTTTCAACAAGGCAGCCTACGTCTTTGGAACTGCTTCCATCGCAGCTGGAAACTACGATATCATGGCAGCCGTTATGATTGGCGGCATGGTTCCTCCCTGCGCCATCGCCCTGGCTACTCTGCTCTTTAAAAACAAATTTACAAAAGAGGAAAGAGAATCCGGCCCTGTCAACTTTATCATGGGACTGGCCTTCATCACAGAGGGAGCTATCCCATTTGCAGCCTCTGATCCTCTTCATGTACTTCCTGCCTGCGTCATCGGCGCGGGAGTCTCAGGAGCTCTGTCCATGGCCTTTGGATGTACTCTCATGGCTCCCCACGGAGGAATCTTCGTATTCCCGGTTGTCGGAAACGCCATGATGTACCTGGCCGCTCTGGTAATCGGAACTCTCATCGGAGCCTTCCTGTTAGGCGTGCTGAAGAAGAAAGTGGCGTAACAGGAAATATAAAGCAGGCAGGTCTCAGGACAGACTGTGTTTTCGACTCGATTCGCGCATCCCTTATCCGCCGTTCGCGAAAACTCGCCTTTCGGCTCAAACACTTCGCTCGGCGGCGGAAATTAGCGCAAATCTCGTGCGAAAGCCTCGCCATCGTCCTGGGCCTGCCTGCTTTATCTTCTGTAGTAACAGACCGTTCAGCTATGCATCTTCTTGCCCGTCTACAGCAGACAAGAAGCTTCGGGCGTCAGCCCTATAAAATTCAGGCAGAAAAACACTTATGAAGACAAACTTTCAATGTGTTTTTCTGCCTGAATTTTTATATAACTGAACTGTTTCAGTGTATTGGAGTAGCGTCTCCGTGTATTTTGTTGTAAAATATCATTAATTATTTGATTTGCCAGGGAAAGGAAGGATACGAAAAATGCTTACGGAAAAGCGGCAGGAAGAGATTTTAAAGCTGTTAAACGCCCAGGGAAGTGTGACGGTACAGGATTTGAAGGAGCGTTTCAACGCCTCTGAGTCTACTATACGTCGGGATTTGACGGTTCTCCATAAGAAAGGCGCGCTGATCAAGGTCTTCGGCGGAGCAGTTCAGGCAGATCTGACTATTGACGCCGCCGACGCCCAGGTCGCTCTTCGCCAGGAACAGCACATGGAAGAAAAGATTAAGATCGCCCGGTACGCCGCCTCCTTAATTAAGCCCGACGACTTCGTCTATCTGGATGCCGGAACCACCACAGGGGCCATGATTCCCTTTATCGAGGAAAAATCTGCCTTCTTTGTGACAAACGCAGTCTCCCACGGACTCCGCCTGGTGGAGCGGGGCTTTCGGGCGGCCGTTCTGGGCGGCGAAATCAAGGCCTCCACAGAGGCTGTGGTGGGAAATGAAGCCTATCTGAGCCTGAAAAAGTATCATTTCACAAAAGGATTCTGGGGAACCAACGGAGTCAGCCGTATTTCCGGCTTCACTACCCCAGACCCCAATGAGGCCCTGGTCAAGGAATTTGCCATGGAACGGACCAGGGAACCCTATGTACTCTGCGACTCCAGCAAATTTTTCCAGACCAGCCCTGTCAGCTTCGGCGAATTCTCATCTGCCACAATTATCACGGATCGCCTGCCTCAGGAAAGCTACCGGGGAGAGGACAATGTGGTGATCGCTAAGGATCCAGCGGCAGACAGAAAAAATTGAAAATGTTAATTTGACAATTCATACGTCTTTTGCTAGAATAAAGATATAAAGAAGGCACTACTGATAGTTGGTCAATCCCAATTACTTAATTACTTAAAAAAGTAACCGCATTCCTTGGGTGAGGGGCGGTTACTTTTTTGATTGATTTATATATGCAATCAGAATCGTTACAACAATACTAAGTATCATTAATACAATAGACAGCATTTCAAAATCACTCATAAGTTAGGCCCTCCTTTCCCAGATTTCCTGCAAGCAAGATTTCTATGTAATCAGAGGGTTCAGTCCCTCTGTTGAAGGACTAACCGCCTACCATTCTCATGTAGTGCCCTGTCTTATTTTATCAAAGGTATTGTTTTGTGGCAAGGATATTCTTCACCAGCTTAGTCGCTATACTCTACAAATCCCCCTTACTAGTGTAAAAGGGGGATTTGTACTGTAACATAAATAAATCTCTAAACTGAGCAATTTCATCTTACACCAGCTTAGAGATTTACATAATATTCAGAATATTCTCTCCTTATTAACTAATAATTTTATCACTCTTTGCTCTATTACATTTCCAGCATAACGTCTGAAGATTATCCTCTACCGTACATCCTCCCTTTGCAACTGGAATAATATGGTCTATTTCAAGAAGAAGGTTCGGCTCTGCATAAGTAGAATTACCACAGTTACAACAAGTGAAATTATCTCGCTTTTTGATATGATCGCGTAATTTCTTTGTCATCAAAGCCCTTTGTTCTTTTGCAAAAGCACCGGCAGTAAGTTTGCTTTCTAAAACTTTAATAAGTTCTATAATTGTTTCTTCTGTCATTGGTATAGTAAATGATCTCTGTGCCATTCCTCCTCCAGAAGTGTATACAAATTTGTACTCTACAGCAAACAAACTCTCATCTATGTTAGCAAATCCAAGCCTTGCATAGAACCCTGACTCATCATTCATCATAATAAAGTCAGGGACATCACCAAGATATTGATGATACTCTGCTTTATAGTTCTCAATAATTTGCTTTGCGTCTCTTAAGGTTTCCAGTTCTTCTACAAGTCGATAAAGTTTCTGAATTTGCTCTGGATATAATTTTTTATTAGGATAAAAATTTTTTACCACATACTCTAACGGCTTATTTTCTGCACTTGCAAATACTGTTGCAGAAACCTCGGCCGTAAAAGGAGTGATTATTTTCCTGTATGGCCGAATATAGTTATATTCATCATTATTAGTTGTTTCATTCCGGACAACTCTAGTGCCAAAAAGCTTAGAAATGGATTGTACCTTCTCATTGATATATTCATTAAATTCTCTCTGTGTACTCATCAATGCTTCGCACGTATCTTTAATCTTAACAAAATCAGGAGACTCATAGTAATCAAGGATCTTCTGATTTGTATTTACTATTTTCTCTATCTCACCTTTAATATGAGCAATAAAATCTCCAATAATATCCCATTCTTCGCTATCAATAGTTTTAATTTTCTTAATACTATTAACTGTTCTATCGAACAACTGAGCAATCAAAATATCCAGCTTATCCTGGCCCCCTTTAATAACCAAAGAGTCTCTATTGTCATTTGCATAATCTATAATATTGTTTACATTTTCGTAATATTCATGGTGCTTCTGGCTTAAAGCTTCTTTCTGTTGCTCTTTTAAATACTTGTTATATTCTCCTTTCCCCATCAGCAAAGATGGATCTTTCTTGAACCTATCTATATTGTATTGATTCACAATTATTGCTTTTGTTCCTAAATGATTTCCAGCTGAAGATATATAATCGACGCTAATTCTGTATGCACCTGCATTTTTCAAGACCTCATTTATTTGCTTTGTAAGACGGCCATACTGCGAACGGGATTTATATTCATTATTCTCTAAAAAGCTTCTTAAATTTATTGCTATATTCATTTTTCTTTTTAGAACATCTTCCGCTCGTACAATCTTTTCTCTGTTTTCTTTGAAAAATTTTATATCATCATATTTTTCCAATGCTTGACGACTTTTCACTGTTACATACTCATCAAAGTAAGAAATAACATTCCAATTTGGATATCCTAATTCTTTCAGTACCTCTGTTTCTAATTGTTTATACTTTTGTTCCATAATAATCTTAACTACAAGGATTATTACAAATATTGCTATAATTTCAGCCATTCCTCTTCCTCCTTTTTAATTAAAGAATTTTCAGTTTTTTTCGTTATTTCCAGCTTATATGTAAGAATAGAAATTAACCATTTCTTTTACCATAAAACAATTGCTTTTTTGAAATCACACTATTTTCTTTTTGTAGCTCCGCTTCTAGCCTGTGCTTCTTCTGCCCTGTCAGCAATTCGTCTTCCAACTGATATCAGAAGAGGAAGTATAAAAAGAATCCAGACTGCTTTCTGATGCAGGACAGCCCACAACCGGTTGCACAGCTCTGTCATTCCATGGGTATCTATCAATCTTTCTAAAATAAAAATTCCAAACTGTATGAGACAAAATAACAGAACTGCAGCCACATACTCTATAGCAGTAAATTTCCTGATTATCAGAAAAATTCCTGTTGTGATGACAAACAGATAACAGGAAGCGATGAACAGATTTCCTAACATACCTGCCTGTCCCATGATCGTCTCCGCCTTCTCCCTTATCTCCCACTTTTCTGGGCTGTTAAGCATATCTCCCCCAGCTAATAAAAGCCCCGTCCCATGGCATAGCAGATAAACCGTTATAAAGTGAACCGCCAGGGAAAAAGCCGCAAACAGTATGGCATAAAGTATTGTTTGTTTATTAATCTTCCTTCTTTTCATTTGTACCCCCCTGTAAAGCACAGGCGCAGCACGGAAAATCCACGCTGCGCCCATAACCTCTTCTGTCTTATTTTATTTTTACAATTCCACTTCCAGCTTCTGCTTTTCTATCTTATGTCTCTCAGCGTAGCCAGTCAGCATCAGCGTCAGGGCGCCGTCTCCTGTCACGTTGCAGGCAGTTCCAAAGCTGTCCTGCAGAGCAAAGATGGTGAGCATCAGGGCCGTTCCCATCTCGTCAAAGCCCAGCACGCCTGTAATCAGGCCCAGGGACGCCATAACAGTTCCTCCCGGAACGCCGGGAGCGCCTACTGCAAATACTCCCAACAGCACGCAGAACAGGGTCATAGTAGGAAGATCCGGAAGAGTTCCGTACAGAATCTTCGACACTACCATGACGAAAAATACTTCTGTCAGCACAGAGCCGCACAGATGGATATTGGCGAACAGGGGAATTCCAAACTCTACCATATCGTCTCTGAGGGTTGGCTCCGATTTTTTCGCACAGTCTAAGGCCACTGCCAGCGTTGCCGCAGAGGACATGGTTCCCACTGCCGTCAGATAGGCTGGCCCGTAGTTTTTAATCACCTTAAAGGGATTTTTCCTGGAGTACAGCCCTGCCAGGCCGTAGAGCAAAGCCATCCAGATATAGTGGCCTGCCATGACAATCAGGATTACCTGAATAAATACGGGAACCTGTTTTGTAATGGATCCTTCATAGGCCAGGGAACAGAAGGTCATGGCAATGTAAACCGGAAGGATAGGAATGATAACCTTCTTTACAATGTCTAACACAATCCGCTGAAATTCATCCAGAATTCCTGTTATCTGCTTCGCCTTCGTCCAGGTGGCCGCCAAACCAATAAGCACGGAAAATACAAGGGCGCTCATCACCCCCATAATCGGAGGAATGGACAGCTGAAATACTACCTCAGGAAGTTCTTTCAGTCCCTCCACATTCGCATTGATCGACAGAGACGGGATGATTCCAAATCCTGCCATCATGGAAAACAGCGCTGCCCCCAGGGAGGAGGCATAGGCAATTCCAAGAGCGATTCCCAGCATCCTGGAAGCATTATTTCCCAGCTTCGTGATGGACGGGGCAATAAAACCGATAATAATTAACGGCACGCAGAAATTGATAAACTGTCCCATCACATAGTTCAGGGTAACGACTACATTCATCACCCCTTCTCCTGCGTAAAGGCCGGCTATAATTCCGGCCGCCACTCCAATCAGGAGACGGAATGGAAGACTGCCTGTCAGCTTTTTCATAAATTCTCCTTTCTTTCTCCCGGCTGAAAACTGAATCAAAGCCCCCCTTCAGCCCGCCAAAGAGAAATACAGATTTTATTTTCCCTTACAGATAAGGTATGCGCCTTCTCCCTGTTTTCTGTCTTTTATTCCTTTTTTGAGTTTCTAATCTTCCCACAGTTTTTTGGGATAATATCCGCTGTCCTTTAAGCCCTGGATGGCATCCATCACCATCGGCTTATCTTCCTTGTAGGTAACGCCGTACCACTTGTCTGCGCTCTTTAACACAGTCACCTGGGCCTTATCCTCCTTCAGAAGCTCGTCTACGACAAAAGGCAGGAAATACTCGCACTTTTCCGGATTCACTGGCAGGTTCTGATCTAAAAATACAGTAAACCGCTTCTCCAGCTCTGTGAGAATGCTGGAGGTAAAGCCCCACATATTCATAGATACCAGGGTATCCTCCGGCAGGTATGTCCAGGAAGAGCCGTTGTCTTCTGTGTACTCCGCCTTATCGCCGTGCTTTTCCACTCTGGTGCGCTCGTGAATGTCAGCCAGATGACCCTGTTCATCCGCCACGCACACGCCGCGGGATACATGGCCATTTTCCGTCAGGGTATTATAAAGCTTATAGCCTACCATGGCGTACTGATACCGGTCATTATCCTCTGTTTCACAGAGATGGCGGTAAAGCTCCTTAAATGCCGCTTTACCATAGTAATCGTCTGCGTTAATCACCGCAAAGGGGCCGTCAATCACATCCTTGCAGCAGAGAATCGCATGTCCTGTTCCCCAGGGCTTTACCCGGTTCTCCGGAACCTGATACCCCTCCGGCAGCAGATCATTTTCCTGATACACATACTCTACCTGGATGTGTTTTTCCATCCTGTTTCCAATGTGCTCCTTGAAATCCTTCTCAATAGCCTTCTTAATGATGAAAACTACTTTCTCAAAGCCTGCCTCCTTAGCGTCAAAAATAGAGAAGTCAATAATCAGATCTCCATCATGATCCACCGGGTCAATCTGCTTTAATCCGCCATAGCGGCTGCCCATTCCCGCTGCCATAATTACCAGTACCGGCTTTTTCTCCATGTTATTATCCCCTTTCCGGACGCCTTTTTATGATTTAGTCCTCGTTCTCCTCATTCTCTGTCAGAGTAAATACCTGGCGCTTTCTGGCCATCTCATCGCTTGCCAGGTACTCGTCGTAGGTTGTAATCTTGTCAATGAGCTTTCCGTTTACAATCTCCATAATACGGTTGGCTGTCGTCTCCACGATCTGATGGTCACGGGAGGAGAAAATAATCACGCCTGGGAACTTGGTCATACCGTTATTTAACGCAGTGATGGACTCCATATCCAGGTGGTCCGTCGGCTCGTCGAACATCAGCACATTGGCTCCGGAAATCATCATCTTGGAAAGCATGCAGCGCACCTTCTCTCCTCCGGAAAGCACTCTTACCTTCTTTACACCGTCCTCACCGGCAAACAGCATACGGCCTAAGAAGCCGCGGACATAGGTCACATCCTTAACCGGAGAATACTGGGTCAGCCAGTCTACGATAATATCGTCATTGTCAAACTCTGCGCTGTTGTCCTTGGGGAAATATGCCTGAGTGGTGGTAACACCCCACTTGTAGCTTCCCTCGTCCGGCTCCATCTCGCCTGCCAGAATCTTGAAGAGAACGGTCTTGGCCTGCTCGTTTGGTCCTACCAGGGCAACCTTATCCTCGCGATTTAAGATAAAGGAAATATTATCCAGTACCTTTACGCCGTCAATGGTCTTGGACAGGTTCTCAACAGACAGCACCTCATTTCCAATCTCTCTCTCCGGACGGAAGTCAATATACGGATACTTACGGCTGGACGGACGAATCTCATCCAGCTGAATCTTCTCCAGGGCTTTCTTTCTGGATGTGGCCTGCTTGGACTTGGACGCGTTGGCGGAGAATCTCTGAATGAACTCCTGCAGCTCCTTGATCTTCTCCTCCTTCTTCTTATTAGCCTCCTTCATCTGCTTAATCATCAGCTGGCTGGACTCGTACCAGAAGTCGTAGTTTCCGGCGTAAAGCTGAATCTTTCCGTAGTCGATATCCGCAATCTGGGTGCAGACTTTATTTAAGAAGTAACGGTCATGGGATACCACGATGACTGTGTTCTCAAAGTTGATTAAAAACTCCTCCAGCCATGCGATAGCGTCTAAATCCAGGTGGTTGGTCGGCTCGTCCAGAAGAAGAATGTCAGGGTTTCCGAACAATGCCTGGGCTAAGAGTACCTTTACCTTCTGGGCGCCTGTCAGGTCTCCTACCAGCTGATAGTGAAACTCTGTCTCAATTCCCAGACCGTTTAACAGGTTGGCTGCGTCAGACTCTGCCTCCCAGCCGTTCATCGTGGCGAACTCGCCCTCCAGCTCTGCGGCCTTTACACCGTCCTCCTCAGAGAAATCTTCCTTCATGTAGATGGCTTCCTTCTCCTTCATGATCTGGTACAGACGGGCATTTCCCATAATAACTGTATCCAGAACCGGGTACTGGTCATATTTAAAATGATCCTGCTGTAAGAAAGACAGACGCTGTCCCGGAGTGATAATTACGTCTCCGTTAGTAGGCTCCAGCTGTCCGGAAAGAATCTTTAAGAAAGTAGACTTTCCTGCTCCGTTGGCTCCAATGAGACCGTAGCAGTTGCCTTCCACGAATTTGATATTTACATCCTCAAACAGTGCCTTTTTCCCTACGCGTAATGTTACATTGCTTGCGCTAATCATGGTTGTTTCCTTTCTTTATATGCATTATTTAATATTTCATAGTTTCCCTTTGGCAGTCTGTCCGTCGCGCACAGAAAACACTCCCTGTCTAAGATGTGCTGAACCCGGCACGATTTGTAAAAGAGGGGGATTTTCTCTCCCCCTCCAGACTCCGCCTATTTTATTGTACAGGAAAATCCATATTTTGCAAGAGGATCAGAGAAAAAAGCAGGGCAAAATGCAGTTCCTCTGGTCTATCATGCACGAGAAAAAATTTTCCTCGTTCCAATTAAAAGTCACCGGAAAATTTTTCTCGTGCATCAACAGCCCAAAGCAGCCGTACAGGCAAAAAGAATGTTTTTCAACTCTCTTTACACGACATCTCTGTCACGGACAGCTTCAGAACCTAGACCCGGGCTGTCACCTCTGGCCGGAATTCCCAGTCTGCCTTTCCGGAGTAATGTTTCATAATCTGCCTTAAACCGTGTATTTTCTCTTCCGGCTCTTCCAGAATCTCCATTCTTCCCTTTCCCATAATACACTGGTACCGATAGGAAAAATCGCACCCTGTCTCTCCTTCCACCAGGGAGTGTTTTCTATCCATCTCAAATGATACCGATTCCTGCCGTGGGAGCAAATCCATCTTCCGTCCCTCTTTCGCGCAGTGAAAATACAGTATAAACCGTCCGTCTATCCGCTCATATCCGAAATTCAAAGGCACAATATAGGCTTCCGCCCCATCCACCAGTCCAATCCGGCAGCAGTCACACGCTTCCAAGATCTCCTCTATTTTTTTACTGTCCGTAACTTCCCTGTCTTTTCTTCTCATGATTTTTCTCCCCTGCAAACAAGAATATTTTTCACTCAGCATTCTTCTCCAATTCCAGAAGCCCGCGCTTTACCTCAAGGCCTCCTCCGAAGCCTGTCAGGCTGCCGTCGGCTCCGACTACCCGGTGGCAGGGAATGATGATTCCAATAGGATTGTGTCCCACTGCGCCTCCTACCGCCTGGGCGGACATATGAGGCCGCCCCGTTTCCCTGGCCAGCTGCTTTGCAATGCTTCCATAGGTAACAGTAGCCCCATAGGGAATTTTTAACAGTTCTTCCCAAACACGGCGGCGGAACTCACTTCCCTCCAGTCTGACAGGAGGAAGGAAATCCGGCTTTTGTCCTGAAAAGTAGCAGTCCAGCCAGCTGGCAGCCTGCCGAAGAGGAACGGGAAGGTATTTTTCTCCTCCTTTAACACAGGCAGGAAGAACAGTCAGCTGACAATCTTCCGGAATAATAAACGGATACCGCTCCTTTTCGAACTTCAGGGAAAGCATGGATTCCCTGTCAGAAATCAAAGTCAGAATTCCGACTGGCGAGCTGTACTTCATTTCATAAAGCTGCCTTTCTTCTGTTTCAGGGCATCCCATAGCTGCCGCTGCTTTTTTCATATGCTTCGCCTCCTGTCTCCTTTTTAGGCTTTAATTTTCCCGGCGTTTCTCCACCTTATACCCCCCCCTGTATATGTAATTTTCCTTTTTCGCTTTTCCAGATACATTCTCTCATCTGCAATGTACATCAGAGAATGGTAATTGCGTCCATCGTCCGGGTAAAGAGCACAGCCTACGGAAAATTCCAGTCTCTCATCTCCATTGATTACTGTGAACTGTTCGCCGCGTCTCGCCTTTAACTCCCCACAGGCCTCCTCTATGCTCTCAAGAGACTCAAATCCATACAGGAAAATGATAAACTCATCTCCTCCCAGCCGGGCGGCCACTGTTCCAGGTCCCTTGGCCTCTCTCGCAATCAAACTGATTTTTTTCAGATATTCATCGCCTACCGGGTGGCCATATATATCATTAATCCGTTTCAGTCCATCTGCATCCAGCATAATCACCGCGCCATAGCCCAGAGTGTGAGGATTTGAAAACAGTTCGTCCATTCTGTTGTGAAACCCTCTTCGATTGTAGAGACCTGTCAGACTGTCTTTATTGCTCTGCTCCCTCAGTTCATTAATCTCTCTCCACCACATGGACATGTCTGTAACATAATATGTAACGCTCTGTTCATCTGTCTGCTTTTCAATTTTTAAATAGGTTTCCTCTCCATTTCTGTCATACTGGTAAATCTGCTCATCTTCAGCCGGCCTTCCTAAGACAGCCTCCAGCCTGCTTTCGATTTCTGCAGGCAGCCTGTCCTCACCAAACTCATCTTCCTCTATTCCAAGCAGCTCCAGAAGACGGCCATTGACAAAGTTTTTTCCGAAAAACTGATTATGTTCGAAGATACCGACAGGAATCTGCCCTTTATCGATAATATCTAGCATCTTATCCCAACCCAGCCGGATGCTTTTCAGCATCTGATTCATGTAGAGAATCAGTTCGTCCAGTTCCTTCACCTGCGTCCTGACTGTAATATTTTCGAAATCGCCCTTATCGCTCTGCTTGAGCTCATTTATAATTTTAGTCAGATTGGAAGTCAGCTTCTTATCTACATACCATACGATTCCTCCGATAACGGCTGCAGCTGCCAGAGCCAGATAAATCAAAACCATCATTGTCGAAAAAATCGTGTTTTTCAGCGGGTACTGTGACAAATAGCATCTTACCAGAGCAGTATCTCCATAGGTCTTTGTGTAGACACAGTACTTATTGCCGCGAAACCAGCAGTGGAAATTCTCTTTCAGCTTCCCGTCTGCATCTTTTTCCAGTATGTCCCCCATGTACACTCCTGACAGCTCCGGATCGGTAGAAGCAGCAATCTTGTCAGTCTTCAGATCCAGAACATGGAAAAAGCCCTTCATATCAATGGGAATCTCCGCAACCGTCTTTTCCAGGCTGTTCTCCTCCATCTCTTTCAGGAGTCTTCTGGGTTCCATCCCGATCTGGATGATCCCGCTTCCATCCTCCTTCCAGACAGCCGCATACTGCATTTTCTTTCCTTCTGCTGTATTAGGCGTGATCTCCTGACAAAGCTTCAGGCCTCTATCCTTCAGCATGGGAAGGAAATATCTCATCTGCTCTCCTGAATCAAACGTATAGCCGTAATATTCCGGGTGAGTCCCTGCAACAATTTTACCGTCTGGTGTAACACAGTGAATCTCATCTACATCCAGCCGGGCGGCCAGCTCTCTGGCGGCTTCCGGAGTCGATACAGATTCCGGAGAAAGGCTGATACAGTAAACTGCAATATCTGCCGCCCGGATACATCGTTCCGAAAACTCCTCTTCCTCCTTATCGAGTTCTTTCTTTTTGCTCTCAATCAGCTGGTTCATCTGACTGAACATCTCTACAGCCCGCTTCCCCTGTTCCTGATGCTGGGTATAAAGCTGCAGCAAAAGATTGGCCGGAAGAATCAGCGCAAGCAGAAGAAGAATGGTAATCTTAGCCATGCTGGGCAGCGAATCTTTTATACTACTGGTTTTCATATCTCTCCCTCCACGCTTCAAACTCTTCCACTGGAAGTGGTCTTGAATACACATATCCCTGAATGAAATCACAGTGCATCTCTCTCAGGGTTTCTACCTGCTCCATCTGTTCAATCCCCTCAGCCACTACGCTCATGTTCAGGCTGTGGGCCAGCTGGATCAGGGAAGCTACAATCTTTCTGGACTTAAAGTTTTCATTGATGAAAAAGGTTCGATCCAGCTTCAGAATATCCACTTCCAGCTCATTTAAAATTCCCAGAGACGAATATGCAAAGCCGAAGTCATCCAAAGCCACACGAAATCCACAGGCACGGAAGCTGTCCAGCACGGATTTAACAAAAAGCAGCTGGCTGTCATCGATAAAGACAGTCTCTGTCAGCTCAATCTCTATCATATCATCAGGAATCTGATACCGCTCCTTAATCTCCTTATATTCCTTCCAGATATCGGCTCCTTTGCTTCTCAGATGGAATCTGGACAGGTTTACCGACAGAAGAGAAACTTCTTTGTCCTCTTCCATCCATTCGGCAATCAGGCGGCATACCTCCTCGAACATATACAGATCCAGCTGGCAGATATTTCCGTTCTTCTCAAAAAGAGGAATAAATTCGTCTGGATAGATCATTCCCTCCCTGGGGTGAATCCATCTTACCAGAGCTTCGGCCTGACATGGCTGTCCAGACTCCAGGCATACTTTTGGCTGCAGATAAATTTTCAGATCCCTGTTTCTTATGGATTCTTCAAACAGCTCATTTAAACGCTGTTCCCGCTCCTGCTTGGCCGCCACCGCGTTATCATAGAAGGTGCACACATTCCTCTCCGCCTTCTGCTTGCTGGCAGAAATCGCCCGCGTCATGGCTGAAGAAATACTGTCTGCATCCAACAGACGGCAGGCTCCTATGGTAAAGTCCAGAGACGTTCCGCAGAATTTTTCTCCAACCACTCCATTGATCCCTTGAATCAGTCCGTTAAGCCGCTGCACTGTTTCTGCCTCATCCGTCTCCCGAAGAAGGAGAAAGAAATGATCCATACTGCTGCGGCTGACCAGCTCTCCCGTCTTTTTCATCCCCTGTTTAAACTGATGGAAGATAAACTGAAGAGTTCTGTTGCCATCCTCCTCTCCCCAGCTTTCATTAATCATCCTGAAATCAATTACATTCAGATACACAATTGTATATTCGCCAAAGCTTTTGCTGTCAGCATTTTCATTGCTCTGCTTTAAAAACCCCTCCCTGTTCCAGCCGCCTGTCAGAGAGTCTGTGAGAAACAGGAGCTCTCTCCTTCTGCTCTCCCGCAGGAAATGGCGGACTAAAAACATACAGAGGATAATAACTGCAAAAGCTGCTATGGAATAGACATCCATATATTTTTCAATCTGAGCCATCAGGAAATCAGATGGAATGACAGCCGTCTGCACCCAGTCCGTTCCTTCCACCTGGCAGAAAGCGATCAATACCTTCTGACCGGATGACAGCTGTTCCCTGCAGACTTCATGGGAGAGAGCCTGCGCATTCAGACAGGTCCAGAGTGCTGAAATATCCTGTTCAGTTATAGAAGCTCCGCTGCCATGTTCCATGATAATCCGCTTGCCTGTTTTGCCGTCCAGCAGAATACTGGCTCCCTGGTTCTGATAATCAGCCTGGCTCACCAGTCTCTGAATTCCCTGATAGTCCTGCATTCCGATTACAAGGGATTCCGCCTGCCCACTCTTAATAACAGGAGCAGAAAAAATCATTTTATAATCCTTAATATAGGAAATCTGCGGCTTCTCCCAGGCCTCCGGATGGTCTGACAGCCATGCTTCAAGCTCCTGCGTACCTTCAGATTCCGGAAAAAAAACAGTTTCTCTGGAAACGACTGTAATGCCGTCCAGTTCCATGGCTTGTTTCTTTCTCTCCAGCAGTTCTTCTGTCAGCAGGAATTCCGGCATTCTGGTCAGAGTATCTGCAAAATCCTTGACAAACTCCTGGCCAGCCTTCATCCGGTAGGAAATGTGGCCGGCTAATTCTGAATTTTTTTCCGACACATACTGCTCCACAACATTTCCCAGCATTCTTTCAAAAGCTACTGTATTGTTCAGAAAACCGATCAGCACCACAAAAACAGCTGCCACTGTAACTGCTATCAATGCTTTTCCCTTTTTTTCTATATTCTTCATCGCTCTCCCATCCCCTGTATCCTGATTATTTTGAACTGGCTTTCTTAGAAGATTCCTGTATAACGCAAAAAACCGCTTTCTCAGTAATAGTATACCAAAAAAGCGGTTATAAGTTAAGCTTTTATAGAAATTGACAGAGCTGATATACGCCGAATGACGCGATCCAGGCAATCAGGCACTGCCCAAAAACCATGGCAATCGCCCACTTTGCCCCCAGCTCTCTCTTAACAGAAGCAATGGCTGCCACACAGGGCGTGTACAGCAGGCAGAATACCAGAAGAGCCCCGGCGCCCGGAAGAGTGAGGGCGCTCTGAAGAGCGTCAGTGCTTCCAAAGAGTACAGTCAGGGAGGAAACTACGCTTTCCTTGGCCATAAATCCGGAAATCAGGGCTGTGACAATCCTCCAGTCTCCAAATCCTGTGGGAATAAACAGAGGAGCCAGAGTGCCTGCCAGCATCGCCAGCACGCTGTCCTGTGAATCGGACACCATGTTAAAGCTCAAATCAAAGTTCTGCAGGAACCAGATGGCAATCGTGGCCAGGAAAATGACAGTGAAGGCTCTCTGAAGGAAATCTTTTGCCTTGTCCCACAAAAGGTGGCCTACATTCTTCGCCCCCGGCATCCTGTAGTTGGGAAGCTCCATGACAAAAGGAACTGCCTCCCCCTTAAAGGCCGTCCGCTTCATAACTAACGCCATGATAATACCCATGATGATTCCAAACAGGTACAGGCCAATCATTACCAGCGCACCGTGTTTTGGGAAAAAGGCCGCTGTGAAGAAGGCGTAAATCGGCAGCTTGGCAGTACAGCTCATAAACGGTGTCAAAAGAATCGTCATCTTTCTGTCTCTCTCCGAGGGGAGCGTTCTGCTGGCCATAACGCCAGGCACAGTACAGCCGAAGCCTACCAGCATCGGCACAATACTTCTTCCGGACAGTCCCAGCTTTCGCAGAAGCTTATCCATAATAAAAGCTACCCTGGCCATGTATCCGCTGTCCTCGAGAAGGGAGAGGAAGAAGAACAGCGTTACAATAATCGGCAGGAAGCTTAACACACCTCCTACTCCGTTAAAAATACCGTCAATGACCAGGGAATGTACCACGCTGTTTACATGAGCTGCCGCCATGGCCCTGTCAGCCATTTCTGTGAGGGCTGTAATTCCAGATTCCAGAACCCCCTGTAAAAAGGCTCCGATCACATTAAAAGTCAGCCAGAATACAAGTCCCATAATACCGATAAAGGCAGGAATTCCTGTATACTTTCCAGTGAGAAACCGATCCATTTTCCGGCTTCTCGCCCGCTCCCGACTCTCCCGCGGCTTAATCACCGTGCTGCTACATATTTTCTCAATGTAATCAAACCGCATCTGGGCCACTGCAGCCGCCCGATCCATACCAGTCTCTTCCTCTGTCTGCCCTGCTATTTCCCCCAGCACCCGCTCTTCATTCTCTGTCAGCTTCAGCTGCTTCAGAAGAGTCTCGTCTCCCTCCATCACCTTGCTGGCCGCAAAGCGCAGAGGAATCTGGGCTTTAACCGCATGATCCTCAATCAGGTGCATCACAGCGTGGATTCCTCTGTGAATCCCCTCCTCCTGTCGGCAGAAATCAATCTCCTGAGGCTTCTCCTGATACTTGGCCACATGAACCGCATGGCGGATCAGCTCGTCAATTCCCTCGCCCTTGGCAGCGGAAATGGGGATAACCGGGACTCCCAGGGCCTCCTCCATCTCATTGACCAGGACAGAGCCCCCGTTCTCCCACAGCTCATCCATCATATTGAGGGCCACTACCATAGGCACGCCCAGCTCCAGAAGCTGCATCGTCAGATAGAGATTTCTCTCAATATTGGTCGCATCCACAATATTGATAATTCCCTTCGGCTTCTCCCTGATAACAAATTCCCTTGTCACAATCTCCTCACTGCTGTAGGGAGACATGGAGTAAATACCCGGCAGATCTGTAATCAGCGTATTGTCGTATCCCTTAATCACGCCGTCCTTCCTGTCTACTGTCACTCCCGGAAAATTTCCTACATGCTGCTTAGAGCCTGTCAGCTGATTAAACAGCGTCGTCTTTCCGCAGTTCTGGTTCCCCACCAGGGCGAAGGTAAGAGTCTCTCCCTCCGGCAGGGGATTTTCATCCTTCCTGCTGTGAAACCTTCCGCCCTCTCCGTAGCCTGGATGATGCTTTTCCGCCCTCTGCTTTCCATGAAACGGCTGTTTTGTCTCCTTAGGCGGATGAGCCTCGCTGATCTCAATATTTTCTGCGTCTGCCAGCCGGATTGTCAGCTCGTAGCCGTGGATCCGAAGTTCTACCGGATCTCCCATGGGAGCATATTGTACCACTGTTACCTCTGTCCCCTGAATCAGTCCCATATCCAGGAAATGCTGGCGCAGGGCACCGCTTCCGCCTACTGCGCGGATGGTGGCTGTATTTCCAATCTGAAGTTCACTCAGTTTCATCTATATCACCTTTTTTTCTAGTTAGTCCCAGCTTACCATTCGATATCATAATACAAATTTTTTATTTTTTCAAGTAACAATCGAAAAAAAAGAAGAACGGAAATCTCCGTTCTCCCTGATTCATACTCTACTGCT
>CAUCIO010000007.1 GCA_958442925.1 uncultured Clostridium sp.
CACTGTCTTTCCTACGCCTGCGCCGCCAAGAAGCCCCATTTTAAAGCCCTTCTGCATCGGCGCGAAGAAATCCAGCACCTTGATTCCCGTCCAGAGAATATCTCCGCCGATCTCCACATCTGCCAAGCGCAGAGGCTTCCGGTACACACTCTTTACTGCCTCTGATTTCATCTCTGTGCCGTCGATGAGGTTGCCGTAGGCGTCGAACATATGGCCCAGCACCTGATCTGAATACTCTGCCGACAGGCCCTGCTCCTCTTTTTCCAGATCCATTCCCTTTTTCAGCCCGAATACACTGTCAAAAGGAACGGCCACAGCGACCCGGCCGGCAATCTCCGCCACCTCGAACCGTCTGCGGTTTCCATTCTTATCTGTTGTATATAAAATATCCCGCTTTCTTACCGGAACGTCATTTAGCAGAATCTCCACGTTAAGCTCCGATACCGAGATAATCTTTCCTGCTGTCATTCCTGATCCTCCCCCGAACTGCCGTTCTTCCTGCTTCTGGTTCTGACAAAATTGTCAATTACTTTGGCAGATTCCTTTTCACGGCCTGCTCTGATCTCCAGTTTTCGTTTTTCCTCTTCCATCTCATCAATGCGCTTTAAAGATTCATTGGTAGAATTCTGGCGCATCAGGTTTTCTCCCGCCTTGCTGAACACATCAGCCAGCATGATTTCATACGCTGCGTAGGAAATAATCAAATTTTTGAGCAGACGGCTCAAATCACCTTCCACCACAAAATCATCCGTCCGCCGCCCTGAGCGCTCTGTCTCTACCGGATAAAGCTGCTTTGTTCTCAGCTCCACCAGGGTCGTGTTCACATAGTGGTTGTAAATAATGTTGATTTTTGAATATTCCAGATGGCTGATTCCGCGAACCACAGTCTGGCGCACCTTTCCCATATCCGCCCTGAACTGCTCGCTCTCCTGGCGGAACAGCACATTTTCTTTATGATAAGACGTCAGCTTTCTTCCAATAAGAATCTGCACGCCTGTCTCATCCTTTCGGATCTCCTCATTAATCCTGGAATTGAAGTTGCTGCAGAAGCCAAAGTCGCTGCCCAGATAAATATTTAACACCGGAGCCTTTTCATTGACTTTGAGAGCTTTCTTGTCCAGCACCAGATTACGGTTGTTCACAATTCCGTCAATCATGTCCAGGAGATTTTCCTCCATCGTCTGATACTTGGACGCCGTTTTTTTCGCGCTGTCGACCCGCAGCAGAGAGTGGAAATTCATTACCTTAACTACATTTCTTACATTCATGGCCTTCCTCCCTACTGGGACAGGATCTCAGTGAACCGGTCTAAGATCTGGCCTTCTGTCAGAGGCGAATATTTGTACTGGTTGAGTCCCTCTGCAATCCGTCTGCCTCTTCTAAGCCTGGTCTGCATCTCCGGGCTCATCTCGTCCTCATTGGCCAGCTCGTAGACCTCCTTGGTCTCCAGATAACTCAAAAGCTCCCGGCGTACCTTGGCTCCCAGCTTTTTCATAGCCTCTGTCTGCACTGCTCCTCCCAGACGGGATACGGAAAGGCCGTAATTAATAGCCGGCTTCTGTCCCTTCTGGAAGCTCTTCTCCGAGAGGATGATCTGTCCGTCTGTGATAGAAATAATGTTAGTGGGAATGTAGGCTGTAATGTCGCCTCCCTTTGTCTCTACAATAGGCAGAATGGTGATGGAACCGCCGTTTTTGTGCTGGCAGCCCTTTTCCAGAAGGCGGGAATGGGTGTAAAAGATATCAGCCGGGTATGCCTCACGGCTGGGCGCCTTCCCTGTCAGAAGACTCATCTCCCGGTGAATATTGGCATGGCGCTTCAAGTCGTCGATTACTACCAGCACATCCACCCCCTGAAGCATATACTCCTCGGCAATAGACAACGCCACATAGGGAGTCAGATATAAAACAGGGGCTGGATCGTCGTTAAAGGCCGCCACTATGACTGTGTGTTCCATAGCGCTTCTGCGGTACAGCTGATGATACACGTCCCGCACGTCCTTTTTCGTCTTTCCAATAGCCGTGTAAATACACAGGGTATCATTGTCATTCTGGTTGACAATGGCATCCAGACAGATCTGGGTCTTTCCTGTCTTCTTATCTCCCAGAATCAGCTGACGCTGTCCCCGTCCAATGGGATAAATCAGATCAATTCCTGCAATTCCCGTCTCCATAGGGCGCACCACTGCCCTGCGATCCATAATCGGAATCGTAGGCCGCTCCACCGGTATCTGCATCACCCGCTCAAATACAGCGTCCGCCATTCTGTCCCGGCCGAACATGTCGATCACATGGCCAATGGAATCCGGGGAATAGAGAGCGCCAAACTGCTCACCTGTGGCCACCGCCTCGTCGCCTACCAGGATGGTCTCCGCTCCCTCTGTCACAGCCGCCACCACGGAATTTCTCCTGATGGCGCTGATATAGCCAACTGCGCTGCTGCCGATTTTTACCCGTTCCATAAAAGCCGCCTCATCAAGGCCGCTGATCTCCACAATGTACTCCTTCACCGAAGTCACCCGGCCTACCTGATAGACATTGTTTTCCTGCTGAATTTCCTGAATCTTCCGGGTGATCAGATCCTCCATATATCTGCCCATATGCTTTTCATTCTCCCTTTTCTATCTAAATCTGGCTCTTTTCGTTTTCATATCCGAACTGCTGCTATACGCTGTAGTCATACAGGCGATCCTGATAGACAATCTTTACGCCCTCGCAGATGGACGGATCCTTCTCCCAGCAGACCTCTTCCCCGCCGTTTCTGCCGCGGTTTCCCCTCTCTGCTGCTTTCGTTTCAGAAGCTTTTACGGTCAGGCCTCTGTCTGACAGCTTCACCTGTCTGTCCAGCCAGTCTGAAAATCCCAGAACGCCGTTTTTGCCGTCCTCCTGCTCCCATTCCCGGTAAATTTCTCCATCTTCTCCGGAAAACACTGACTGAAGAACCTCTTTCTGCTGTCTGCCAGACAGAATGGAAATCCGGTACAGGCTGTCAAAGTCCAGAAGCTCCCTCATATCCTTCAGAAGCTTCCGGCGCTTTTCCTCAGCAAAGCTCTCCGGCTCCCTGTTCTTTAAGAAAGTCTCTGCCAGATCCTCTCCGGAAACGTCAAAGGCTGCCTTTACCTTTCCATACATTTTCGCAAAATGCCTGTCCTGGAAAGCTGCCGGAACAGACGGAGAACCCTGAAAGGCCGGACCGGCCGCCGCCTTCACAGGGGCCAGAGCTCTCTGTTTTTCCTGGATCCGGGCCAGAAGCTCTCTTTCTTTGCTTTCAAGCTCCTGAAGCCGACGGCTTTTCTCCTCCAGCATCTCGTCATATGCGCCGAACAGACGGCCTGCATCCTTTTCAATCTGCCTGCCGGTGGCGCCTGTCATCTGGCGGAGCACAATCACCATGAATCCATTCATCACCAGCAGTACGGCCAGTACGGCCAAAAAAATGTACACCATACCTAACCCTCTATCTGTCTCTCAAGCTACAACAACGGATTAAAGAAAAGAAGCATAAATACGAAGGCAAACAGCAGAAGCAGAAGCACTGTCAGCACCACTGCTATTACCATTACTCCCTGTATAATATCGCTCTTCGTCTCCGGATTTCTTCCGATGGCCTCAGCTACCTTGGCTCCCAGAATCCCCAGACCAATTCCTGTGCCCAGAAATGCCAGGCCGAGAATACTTCCGACTGCTGTCATCGTTGAAGCTAAAATACTCTCCATTATGTTCTCCTCTCTCTATGCTTCTCCTGAATCTGAATCCGGTTTCTCAGGATTTTCGTTTTTATCTGCACCTGTGTCCGGTTTCTCAGGCTTTTCGGACGGCTCGCTGTCCTGTCCTGCATCTGATTCCGGCTTCTCCGGTTTCTCAGACGGTTCATCCTTTCCTGATTCTGTATCTGTGTCTGGTTTCTCAGGCTTTCCGCCTGTTTCCCCATCTGTTTCTGCGTCAGGTTCTTCCACGGTTCCCCCGTCTGCCTCTCCATTGGAATCTCCATCTGTATCCGGCTTCTCCGATGGTTTGTCCACGTCTTCACCTGCGTCTGGCTTCTCCGGCCTGTTTCCAGTTCCTGAACCAGTTCCAGAACTGGAACCGGAACCGGCTTCTGGTTTTTCAGGCTTTACAGCCGGTTTTTCCTCTATTTTGGCATTCTCCCGCTCGTCCTCATCAGCCTTCGCCCCTGAGGAGCCTGGCATCATAAAGGAACGCTCTGCAATCAGAGGCGTCTTTCCCTGTTTAAAGGTCACTCTCAGAGTCAGATAGTCTCCTTCTACATTTGCATCATCGCCAAAAGTGATAGTTCCTGACAGAATCCCCTCCTTCAGGAGATTTCCACTGATTTCTACATCCTTGTCCTGTACAGGTCTGCCCTGTTCATAAAGCAGCTCCACAGACTGGTAGGAAAGGCCCAGATCCTCGTCGAACGTGGCGGTAAACTCAATATAATCCCTTGAAATTTTATCTACTCTCAAGTCAATGGAATTGTTGCTTGTAAAGCCGTAGGCCACATCCATGACAACACGGTTTCCCGTCTCGTCCAGATAGTAAAGCGTCAGCTTATACTTGGAGTCCTCCTCCAGATCCCTGAGGATAACCTCTGTGTCAGACGGATCCAGATCATAGGTTTCCTCTGTCCCCTCCACGCTTTTGGAATCATAGGTAACCTGCTCTGATTTCAGACGGACCACTCCATAATGCATCAGAGGGTCTTCTACCCGGTAGGAAACTTCAAGGGCTGCCGGATAGGAGCGGACGCTGCGGATGTACATACTCTGGCGGCCATTCACATCTGTGCTGCCGATTCCTCCGGCAATTCCGCTTCCGCCGATTCCTCCGGCTCCTCCTGCGCCTCCATCTCCTCCGCTTCCGCCAGTGCCGCCGGTTCCTCCGGCGCCTCCGCTTCCGCCGGTTCCTCCTGCTCCGCCAAGCCCTCCGTCGCCGCCGATTCCTCCTGTGCCGCCTGCGCCGCCGATTCCTCCGGCTCCGCCGCGGCCTCCGCGTCCTCCACGTATGGTCAGCTCAATCACATCCGGCTGCATCTGAGCTTCGGCCTCAGCCAGGGCAATCCCCACGTTTCCGATTACCTTTGTCAGATCAATCTGCTTCTCCCCGTAGGCCAGCAAAAGCTCTGACAAATCCAGCTTCATGGTTCCGCTGGACACCATGGCAGGCTCTGCCGTCCTGACGTTCACTGCCTCGTTGACAAAACGGGAATTCCCATTTTTGTCCCGCAGCACATACAGGTAATCCTCTGTGCTCACATGGCCGGTACTGTCTGTAATCTCATTTCCAGTCACCATGAAGGACTGATCTCCCAGCTTAAAAAAACTGCTTGTATCTAAATCTGTCACCGCCAGATACTCGTCAATGGACGTAATCTGTCCGCTTTCGTGAATCTGCCAGCCGTCAGCAAAAATCTTTAAAATTCCGCTGCTCTTCTCCATGGCTACAGAGCAGTCTCCCAGATCGTAGGTCTGGTTTCCCTCTTTCAGGAGAAAGCTGCCGTTCCAGTTTTTTCGGATGTAGCCTTCCTCCGAAACCGGGATCATCCTGCTTCCCTCGTCGAAAATCACGCTGTCTGCAGCCACGGGATAAACCTGAGTGCCGCTCTGCAGCACCCGGTAAATCCCATACCCCATCATCCCCGCTGTTCCCAGGACCAGAATGCCGAACAGATTAAACATCAGCTTCGCTTTTTTATTCAGTTTACGCATTTGTTTTCTCCTTTCTCACTCTGCGTCTCTTTTCCGGCAGGGCTGTCTCCGGTTCCGGAATCTGGATTCTGGAGCTGATGCGAACCGGAAGATCCGTCACCTTCAGATACTTGCCTTCATGGGAAGAAATGCTGACTAAAGGCTCGCTCTCCACATCGTCCCCGTACAGATTTGCAATGACCACATAGGTTCCTGTCTCCTTAAAGACAGCCGGAATCTTAATGGTCGTGCGCACTGTGCCGTCCGCCAGATTCTCTGTCTCTTTCATATTGTCCGTCAAAGGCAGGTATCCTGTATCAACCAGTTTCTCCACACTGTTGCTTCCCTTTGGCATAAAGGTACACCGGATAGTCTTTACCTTGTCAAGTCCTACTGCGTTATAGATAGTCAGGGCCACAGAATCCTGATCTACCTGTTCAAAATCCATCTCCTTTTTATCCAGCAGAATGCCGTTTTCTCCGACCGTTCTCTGGGTGTATTCTGCCAGCCAGGTTACGCCCTCCTGGGTACTTTCCTCCAGATTTTCTCCCCGATGCGGAACCTTAATCTCCTCTAATCCTTTAAGTTCTGCGTCTGTCACCGCGTACATCTGAATTTTATACTCCCAGTCAGGCTCCAGACCTTCCAGAGGAATGGTGATCGCTCCATGAAGGGCATGCCCGGTCAGCTGTCTGTTTACCTCCGGATCTTTACAATAATCTGTAATGTCAAGCAGCTCCCAGGTTTCTGCCGGTTTGCTGGAATCATCTTTCGGATAAACTGCTTTCAGAAGCTGCACCACATAGGCTCCCTTAGCCAGGTGCATTCCCTTAATTTCTTTTCCTGCTTTGTCAGTCAGGTAGTAATCGTCTCCCTCTTTTGCTATCTCCATATTATCCAGGCTGGTTCCTGCCTTTAAAGGCTGCCCTGTCTCCGGGTGAAGCCTGATAAAGGCCTCGGAGGCCACAATGGAGCCGTCCAGACTTTCCGGGTTTTCTCCCAGAATCGGCTGCACGTTCATTTTTCTTGTGTCAGAGTCTCCTTCCACATCAAGAGGCTGAATATTGATCTGGCTGTTCGGTGAAATCAGCTGCGGATAAGTGATAATACCTGACCACTGAAGTCCGGCGCACAGGTTTTCATAGCCTTCCTGCCCGTAGCTGGTTCCCTTAGGGTATACGGAAATTTTCCAGCGGTACTTATGTCCGTTTTCCAGCCTCAGAGGGCTGTTCTGGGACAGAGAAGGCGCCAGATCCAGCCGGATAAAGTTTCCTCTGGTAGTCAGATTGTCCTCTCCGGTTGCGTAGAACCGTTTCCGGTTCTCAGCCCCCGGCTTGTCGGAGGTTCCCTGGCTAAGCTCCATCAGCTTCTCATGAGAGAGAACCAGCTGGCTGTCGTCAATCTGATCAGGATTGCTCTGTTCTGTTACATCGTACAGATCATAGCGCACCTGGATGCCGATGACAGAGTCCAGATTGTAGATTAACTCCATCATCTTATAGTTATAGTACTCGTTGATCATGCGGATCTTTGGAATCGTCACATCAATCTCGCTAAGGGTCTCAAATGAAAAGCTGAACGGATTTCCGTGGCTGTCTAAAAACTGCACTTGTGCCCCTCCGCCGGAAAGTGCTGACCACAGGCTGACAGAATATTTTGTGCCGGGCTTCAGTCCCTCGAAGATCTTCTGGTACAGTCCTTCTCCGACTTCTATCTCACTTAAATTCACTTCCACCTCTGTGGTCTTAACTCCGTCGTTCAGCTTAAACGTCACTTTCGGATATTGCAGAAGCTGCTCCACATGATCCGTCAGCTTAAAGTGGAAAGACGCCTGATTCAGAGCCTGCTCTGCCACCGGATCTGTAACAACAGGGATAATGCTGTCAAACTGTCCTGTTCCGGAAGCAGACGTACCATTGGTTAACGTAACTAGCGGTACGGGAACCATGGCAGTTTCCCTCTCCAGAAGGCTCTTGTTCACCGCGCCTGATTTTTCAAAAGTCAGTGTGATTCCCTGGCTGAAAATGTCTCCATAGGCATTTTTAAGCAGCATCTGGGCGCTGTCCTTATCGCTGTCCACCTGTGCGTTCTGTATCTGAAACAGACCGCCGTGGATATCGGATCCCTCTGCCATCTTTCCTGAAACAGAACCATAAGTAATGTATTTTCCCTTATCTGTCATCAGAGCATAGAGTTCTCCGCCCTTTATGCCCTCATAGCCAAAGTCAGATCCTGCATATACGGGCCAGGCAGTCACCTTAAACTGGATTCCCTTGAAATCTGCCAGCTCATTCTTTGAAACAGAAACTTTATACGTTCCGTCTTCAATTCTCTCTACCGGCGCATACAGGGCTGCAGGATCCTTGCCAGAAGCAGAAAATTCCAGATATACGCCAGCCAGATTTCTGCTCAGTTCATTCCCTGACACTGTCAGTTCCATGTCAAAGGCATTCCTGGCCTCTCCGTCCTTCTTCGGGGTAATTTTCTCTATCTTCGGCGCTCCGTATATTCTCATTGGCTGAGTCAGCAGTTCCTGAAGTCCTTCATCCTCCGGCTCTGTTCCGTCATAAAATCTGTTGTAGGAAACAGAAAGCGCCATCATATCGTTCACCGGTTCTGCATCATAAGCCAGGTCAAAGGCCAGCTCCTGGTAGGAGGCTGTCTGCGTTCCGCTGTCATCCGGATCCGGAAGCTTGTATTCTCCCTTCGCCTGTTCTGTCTCATGATCATAGGAGAGTTCAAAAGAATCGCTTCTGAGAGAATGATCCGGATCTTCTGCCTTCACATTCCAGACAGCAGAATAACCCTGTCCCTTCTTTCCAGCCTGTTTCAGATAAACCTTAAACTCCGGCGTAGCTCTCGGCGCGCTGCACTGGTCTGTATAGAGCCCGTCTCCCTTGCCGCTTCTTAAAATTCCATTCGGATGGGAAAGTTCTGAATAATCTGCCAGCTCGTAAGGGTATGCAAAATCTGCATCTGACATTTTCAGCATCAGATCATAAGCAAACACATATCGCTGCCCTCTCTTCATCTCTGGAAAATACCGGTAATGGTATCCGTTAAACGGGCTCTGGGAGCTGTTTAAAACTCCCTCTGAACCGTCTCCCATCATGAAAATCATGCCAGGCAGGTCTTTTCCCCACTCTCCGTCTCCCTTTTCATACAGCCAGAACGTATTAGCCAGAGGCTCATTGTTATCCTTCTCCCAGATCTTTAACGCTGCCAGAGGCCCCATAGGATCCATGGAACCGATATTTTTCTCATACACCTCCTCGTCAAACGCATACATGGTGTAGCTTCCTGCATAGTGGCTGGAGTTGTCATAGGTGGGCTTCACAGCAAAGCCTACCACTGTATCAGAAGGAAGCTTCTCCATCTCCGCTTCCAGAGGAATGCCCCACTCCTCGGCAGTGCTCTTTAAAATCTGCGTCACCTCTATCGGATCTTCCGGAAGCTCCGGCGGAGTCTCCAGAGGATTTAACTGAATCTCATTAGTCTCCAGCTCAATCTTGTTCGGTTCGGTAGACTGGTGCTGGTATCTCCAGTCGTTATTCGCCGTATAATCCTCCAGATAGTCTACCCGCAGCACATAATTATTTCCCGTAATGGCGCTGTCTGCCAGATTGAAGGTCTCGTTGGTAATAAGGAGTTTTCCCTGTGGTTCATCTGCTCCCGTCTTATTAAAGTACTTTTCATCAAAATCGCTGACATAGCCTTCGTAGGTCAGATTTGGCGCCGCTTCCGGCCAGTCTGCCGGAAGCTTTTTCTGCTCCACCTCACACTCTACTGTGGCTTTATAGGTCTGATTTCCCTGCTCCAGAGTCAGATAAATATATTTAATCTGATCCGCCGCTTCGTCTGTCGCCTTCTTTCTGTCCGCATCATTCTGAAGCTCTGTGCTGTAGTCAAAGTGCAGCTCGGCGTTCAGAGGATGAACGCTGACTCCCATCTGGCTGCTGTCCTTTAACACTGCCCGCATCTTCGTCTGAGAAGGCGTCTTGACAATTGTAGTGGAAATCAGCCGCTTCACATCGTCGCCTGCATAGTAGCCGTACAGGTTAAACCGGTATGTGGTATTTCCTTTCAGGCCTGTCAGATCGATGGGCGCAAAGGCTTTGCCGCTCTCCGAGGAATCAATAGGCTTATCCCACTGAAAGTATACATTGTCTCCTGTCTGCTCGTTATAAACGCTGAGCTGCAGCGGTTTGTCCGGACTGATATCAAGAGCCGCTCCGTTCATCTCCACAAACATTCTGCCGTTAATCATGTTGTATGTAACTTTATTTTCCTTGAATACCAGATACGGTACTCCCGTATTTTCGTCCATAAAGAATACGTCTGACTCCGGAGATTCAAACTCTACGGTCTTCTCGTTATCATGGAATTCTGCCACCAGCTTGACCACATAATCATGGCCCCGGACGATCTGTTCTCCGTCCACATATACGGCTGCCGCGCTGGTTCCCTGGCCATATACGCTGGCTGCCAGACCGCTGAGCTTTCCTCCCATATAGTTATAGATATCGTAGCGGTACGCCTTAATTCCGTGATCCTCGTCAATGATTCCAGGATCCTGATCCGTTCCCATATCCGGGCGGATCTCAAAATAGCCTTTCGGGTTGTTGGCCACGATAGGTTTCTTTATAATCCTTGGATCCTTCTTTAAGGTTTTATACTGGGAAGAGGAGAGCTCCACATAGGAGTTGGTATTTTTATCTAAAGCCTGAGTGGAAACTGTGTAGAGCATATTGCTCTGCAGATTATCAAATACAATCTTACAGATCTCCTCGTTTCCGTCGCTGCCCCATTTAACCTCTTCAATCCGAACGACTTCCCGCATCTTATCGGCATTTAAAACCACCCGCATGGGGACATTCTGTGCATAGGCCTTTTTTTCAAGCTTTACAACAATCGAATCAGCTGTGGCATAGTCGTAATTTTCCAGCACTCCATAGGAAGAGGTGGAGAAGGTTCTGGTGAGGAATGTCCTCTCGCCCACAGCATCTTCATCGCTTTCTGTGTCTGTCAGGCGATAGGATGCTGTAAACATGATCCTGTATTTCTTATCCGGATCCAGAGCCTGGGTGGAGAACTGCATCGGCCCATAGGTGGAAAGTTCTGACTCGTCAAACAGAATCGTTTCCACTTCCGAATCGTCAAGGGTATCCGTAATTTTCAGCACACCTTCTAAAAGCTCCACGCCGTTGACATCGTCTGCATTGTCCACATCCAGAGTACCCTCTGCTGCAGTCACGTCATATGTAAAATCCGTCAGTACATAGACTGGCATGATTACCTTATCGCTCTGGGATCCGGCGCCGCCTCCGCCGCCGGTAGATCCGGAAGCTCCTGTTTTTCCTGCTTCGCCTGTCTTTCCGCTGTCTCCGTCGCTGCCTTCGTCTCCCTCTTCACCTTCGTCGCCTTCTTCACCTTCGTCTCCGGCGTCTCCTGCCTTTCCGGCTTCTCCTGTCTCTCCTTCTGCGCCTGCTTCTCCGGCATCGCCCTGCTCTCCGTCCTCACCATCAATGGTAGTAATATCAAAGGTAGGAACCTTCAGATTCCTGTCCTCTGACGGAGTCACTAAAATATTTCCTCCTGACAGTTCGTCTGAAAGAATCTCTGAAAAATGCAGACTCACTTCTTCATTCTGCACAATACTGCGGTTTTCCAGATCCAGCTTAGTCCCGTCTGACAGCCGCATACTGCTTCCTGCCGCCAGAACCTGAAACGCCGTCTCGCCGCCTGAAATACGCACAATTCCTCTGTCGATATACTCCAGCTCCGCGTATCCTTCCAGGCTCTCTTCCGTCCCATCAGGAAATGTGATATTAATAGAAGGGGAAGAGAGCAGATACTTCTCCTCCTGCATTTTCCATATATAATCCCGGAATTCCAGAGGCGTTCCCTGATTGTCCAGCAGATACTTATCTCCCTGGCGGTTCATCACTGACTCGGCTCCCAGACTGTAGTAATTCAAAAGGCCTTTTTTCAGTTCATTGCACTCCACAATCACGCCTTTGTGAAAGGCGCTGATGGAATCGTCTGCATAATGGATAAAGCTGTCGGCCGAAACCTCCTGCTTTTTTCCATACATGTCCTTAAAGCTGATAGTTCCAGAATAGTTCTCCTTATATCTGGTTCCTGCCTTGAAATACAGAGGCTTAGGCACAACTGCGCCGCCCTCTCCGTTTTCATAGGACAGCACATAGCCGTCTCCCCAGAAGGCCTCTCTTCCCCTGGCATGGTGGGAAATACCGAATGCCGCCGCTCCCCCTGCAATCAGCAGTACCAGAATCATAATGACAGTATAGATTTTCTTGCTCATTTGTTCTCCCCTTATCTAATCTGTTGTAGCTGAGCTGTTATTATTTTTTTGCACACGAATAGACAGACTGTTATTTCCCGGTCTGCCCACACAGCGTTTCTATCTTTTTTCTTAATTAAATCATAAGATTATATTACTGGAATAAAGAGGCAAAAATCAACATTTTTTTCTTCTTGTTCCTGAAAAAATACACAAATCCCCTGCCGGATGTTTATTTGACATCCGGCAGGGGATCTGCCTATTTTCCCTATATCTTCTGTTCTGGTATCTGCAGAGTCTGCACAAGCTATTCTGCAGACTCGCCTACTGTTCCGTACATGAAGTACCAGTATCCGTATGGAGAGTGCCATGTTCCCTGAAGCTCTGGCTTCTGTAACCAGAAGTCGTTCTGGTATGCAATCGGAATCATAGCCATATCCTTTAACAGCAGCTGCTCTGCCTCGTGAAGCAGCTTATAGTGCTCTGCCTTGTCAGCTGTCATTCTGGCCTTTGCAATCAGCTCGTCATACTCTGGATTGCTGTACTTACCATCGTTGTTTCCGTTATTTGTCTCAAACAGGTTCAGCATGTTGGATGGATCATCGTAGTCATATACCCAGCCGTTTCTGGCAATATCATAGTCACCGTTTCTTCTGGTTGGAGTGAAGGTTGCCCACTCAACTACCTTGATATCCATAGAGATTCCCAGCTCACCCCATGCGCTCTGGAGATACTCTGCTAATGGCTTATGGTATCCAGCATCGTTTGTCATGTACTCGATAGCCGGGAAGCCCTCGCCGTTTGGATAACCTGCATCAGCCAGCAGCTCTTTTGCCTTAGCCAGATCAGCCTCGAAATCATCTGTGTTAAAGAACTCGCCGTTCTCTGCGATTGTTACCTCTGCGAAGGAGGATCCTGGCTCTGCGTCAGAAACGCCTGGGCCTACAAAGTTCTTAGCCGGAGAGTAAGTTCCCTGCATGATGGTATCTGCGATGTATGCACGATCAAGAGCAAGGCTTAATGCCTGGCGAACTTTTACATCCTTAAAGTAATCTCTGTTCAGATTCAGGCTGATATAGTAAGTTCCGAGAATCGGATCTACGTGGAACTCCGGATTCTCTCTGAGGTTTGGAACCTCCTCTGTGGGAACGTCCTTAATGAACATAACCTCGCCTGCATTGTATGCGCTGTAGGCTGCGTTCATGTCCTCCATCAGGACAAACTTGATTGTATCTGCTGTAACTGCCTCTGCGTTCCAGTAATTCTCGTTCTTCTCCATCAGGATATGGGAACCTGGAACCCACTCTTTGATCTTCATAGCACCGTTGCAGATGTAAGTAGCCGGGTCGATAGCCCAGGACTCGCCGTTAGCCTCGATAGTAGCCTGGTTTACAGGGCTCAGTGTTGCAAAGGAGCAGATCTTATCAAAATATACGCACGGGTAAGCCAGCTCTACCACGAAAGTCTGGTCGTCAGGAGCAGATACTGCTAAAGCATCCAAGTCTCCTGCAGCTGCCTCATCGTAGCCCTTTACCATGCACAGAAGGTCGTAGCCGTAAGGCGCAGCTGTCATAGGATCTGCAACTCTCTTAAATGTATATACAAAATCATTGGCTGTCAGCGGTGTGCCATCGCTCCACTTTAATCCGTCTCTTAAATGGAATGTATAGGTAAGTCCGTCCTCAGAAACCTCCCATGTCTCTGCCATTCCGCCGATGATGTTGTTGTCCTTGTCAAAGTTTAACAGCGGCTCAAATAAGTGGATGATCATATTGGCTCCATCGATAGCGCTGTTTAACGCCGGGTCGATGGTCTCCGGATCCGGGCCAATCTCCACTACCAGATTGTTCGCTCCGCCCTCTGCCTGAGCTGCCTGTCCGTCTTCGCTGGCAGCTGGCTTTGTCTCCTTAGCATCGTTGCCACCGCCGCCGCAGCCGGATAAAACAGTTGTAGAAACCATGGCTGCTGCTAACATAAGCGCAAATTTCTTTTTCATAACATTCTCCTCCTTGAGATTTTTTTGAAAAGCGTCCAGCCAGGGCTGGCGCTCAACCTCTTTTTCACTGTCTTTTAGTAAAGCACGAAACAGAAAAGATAGTTCAATGATACCACAGAATCAAAAATATGCAAGAACTTTTTTATTAATACATATTTTTCCGTATGCAGATACGAAATCTTCAAAAAAAGATCCAGGATTCTGTTTTCCTGGATCTTTTTTGTATTTTTTTTACTTTCAAGAGAAAATCATCTCTTTTTTCAGTTTTTATTTCGTTTCTTCTGCTCCCTTATCCACACTGCCGTACATGAAGTACCAGTAGCCGTACGGGCTGTGATAGGTTCCTTTAAGCTCTGGTTTCTGCAGCCAGAACTCGTTCTGCCATGCAATCGGAATCATAGCCATATCCTTTAACAGCAGCTGCTCTGCCTCGTGGAGAAGCTGATAATGTTCCTCTCTGTCGGCAGTTTTTCTGGCTCTTTCTGTCAGGGCATCGTATTCCGGATTGCTGTATTTTCCGTCGTTGTTTCCATTATTGGTCTCTAACAGATTTAAAATATTGGACGGGTCGTCATAGTCGTAAATCCAGCCGTTTCTGGCGATATCGTAATCTCCGTTTCTTCTGGTCGGGGTAAAAGTTGCCCACTCAACGATCTTAATATCCATATTGATTCCCAGCTCGCCCCATGCACTCTGCAGGTACTCTGCCAGAGGCTTATGGTAGCCTGCATCGTTTGTCATATATTCAATCATCGGGAAGCCTTCGCCGTTCGGATAGCCTGCATCTGCCAGCAGCTCTTTCGCCTTGGCCAGATCGCCTTCAAAATCGTCTGTGTGGAAAAATTCCCCATATGTTTCAATGGTCACATCTGAGAAAGAAGAACCCGGCTCTGCATCAGAGATTCCAGGGCCTACAAAGTTCTTAGCCGGCGTATAAGTTCCCTGCATGATGGTATCTGCAATGTACTGGCGATCCAGGGCAAGGCTTAATGCCTGGCGAACCCTTACATCCTTAAAGTAATCTCTGTTCAGGTTCAGGCTGATGTAGTAGGTTCCCAGAAGAGGCTCTACATAAAACTCAGGATTTTCCCGCAGGTTCGGAATCTCCTCTGTGGGCACGTCCTTGATAAACATAACCTCGCCTGCATTGTAGGCGCTGTAGGCTGCGTTTGCATCCTCCATCAGAATGAATTTGATGGTATCTGCCGTTACAGCGTCTGCATTCCAGTAATTCTCGTTTTTCTCCAGCAGGATGTGGGAGCCTGGAACCCACTCCTTGATATTCATGGCGCCGTTACAGATATAGGTAGCCGGGTCAATCGCCCAGGCCTCATCATTTGCCTCAATGGTCGCCTGCTGCACCGGACTCAGCGTGGTGTAGGAACAGATCTTATCAAAGTAAACGCATGGATGAGCCAGCTCTACTACAAAGGTCTGATTGTCAGGAGCCGATACGCCCAAGGCGTCTACATCTCCGGCCGCCGCCTCGTCGTAGCCCTTTACCATACAGAGAAGGTCGTAGCCGTAAGGTGCAGCTGTCATCGGATCTGCTACACGTTTAAAGGTGTACACGAAATCATTGGCTGTCAGCGGAGAGCCGTCGCTCCACTTTAAACCGTCTCTCAAATGGAAAGTGTAGGTAAGCCCATCCTCAGAAACCTCCCATGTCTCTGCCATTCCTCCCACGATATTGCAATCCTTGTCAAAGCTCAGCAGCGGCTCAAACAGATGGAGCAGCATAATCGCACCGTCGCTGGCGCTGTTTAACGCCGGGTCGATAGTCTCCGGATCTGGGCCAATCTCCACTACCAGGTGGTTTCCCTCTTCTCCCGCCTGAACTGCCTGGCTTCCCTCACCCCCATTTTGTTTGGAGCCGTTTCCTCCGCAGCCTGACAGCAGGGCTGACGACAGCATCGCCGCTGCCATCACAAGTGCAAATTTCTTTTTCATCCTATTCCTCCTTATATCTCTGGGAGCCAGTCATGGCTGCTCCCTTTTTTTCCCTCCCATTGCTGATTCAAAAATCACATCTGTCGTAATAATAGCATATAATTCAAAATACTTCAATAATTTTTTTGAATTATTACATTTTTCGTCTTAATTTTCAAAATATATGTTAATTAAATCACAATAAAACAAGAAATCCCATTTCAAACGCCATACATACGCTTAAAATGGGATTTCATCATAATTCACAATTCAAAATTCAGTTTTTAGTTGGATGCTTCTGTCTCAGCCTCTGCAGGCGCTGCTTCCTCCGCCTGGCCTGCTTCACCATAGGAAGCATACATGAAATACCAGTAGCCGTACGGAGAATGCCAGGTTCCCTGAAGCTCCGGCTTCTGAAGCCAGAAATCATTGTTATAGGCAATCGGAATCATGCCCATATCATTTAACAGAAGCTGCTCTGCCTCGTGAAGAAGCTGATAGTGCTCTGCCTTGTCTACTGTCTCTCTGGCGCTGGCAATCAGGGCATCGTACTCTGGATTGTTATATCTTCCATCATTGTTTCCGTTTGTGGACTCAAACAGGTTCAGCATGTTGGACGGATCGTCGTAATCATATACCCATCCGTTTCTTGCGATATCATAGTCGCCGTTTCTTCTGGTTGGAGTGAAAGATGCCCACTCAATAATCTTAATCTCTGTATTGACACCCAGCTCGCCCCAGGCGCTCTGCAGATACTCTGCTAACGGCTTATTGTAGCCTGCATCATTTGTCATGTACTCGATCATCGGGAAGCCTTCGCCGTTTGGATAGCCGGCATCTGCCAGAAGCTCTTTTGCCTTAGCCAGGTCGCCCTCAAAATCATCAACATGGAAAAATTCTCCGTACTCTGCAATGGTAGTATCCTGGAAGGAGGATCCTGCCTCTGCGTCGGACACGCCTGGGCCTACAAAGTTGACAGCCGGAGAGTAAGTTCCCTGCATAATGGTATCTGCAATGTACTGGCGATCCAGGGCAAGGCTTAATGCCTGGCGAACCTTCGGATCCTGGAAATATTCTCTCTCCAGATTCAGGCTCACATAGTAGGTTCCCAGAATCGGGGCTACATGGAATTCCGGATCTTCTCTCAGATTTGGAATTTCCTCTGTAGGAACGTCCCTGCTGAACATAACCTCGCCTGTCTTATATGCGCTGTAGGCTGCGTTCATGTCCTCCATCAGGACAAACTTGATGGTATCTGCTGTAACTGCCTCAGCGTTCCAGTAGTTCTCGTTTTTCTCCATCAGGATATGGGAGCCTGGAACCCACTCCTTGATCTTCATGGAGCCGTTGCACACATAGGTAGCCGGGTCAATTGCCCAGGACTCGCCGTTAGCCTCGATAGTAGCCTGATTTACCGGGCTTAAAGCTGCGAAGGCACAGATCTTATCAAAGTATACACATGGGTAAGAAAGTTCTACCACAAAAGTCTGGGCGTCTGGAGCAGACACTGCCAGAGCATCCACATTTCCATTCTCAGCCTCATCGTAGCCCTTTATCATACACAGCAGATCGTGGCCGTAAGGAGCAGCAGTCATCGGATCTGCCATTCTCTTAAAAGTATATACGAAATCCTCTGATGTAAATTCAGAACCGTCGCTCCACTTTAAGCCGTCTCTTAAATGGAATGTATAGGTAAGTCCATCCTCGGAAACCTCCCATGTCTCTGCCATTCCTCCAATTACATTGTTGTCCTTGTCAATGTTTAACAGCGGCTCGAATAAGTGGATAATCATGTTGGACGCGTCGATGGCGCTGTTTAACGCCGGATCCATGGTCTCTGGATCTGGTCCTAACTGAACTACCAGGTTATTTCCTTCTGCTGTTACAGCGCCTGCGTTTCCTGCATCTGCGCCGTTGTCCTTGCTTCCTCCGCAGCCGGACAGCACAGTTGTGGAAACCATGGCCGCTGCCAGGAGAAGTGCGAACTTCTTCTTCATAATGTCTTCCTCCTCAGGTCGTAAAAATGTTATAACATGAATTCACCTCCCTGCCGGACAGCAGAGAGGCAAACTGTTTCACTGTTTAGTTTAGTTAATTTTATCTAAGTGGTGGCAGGCTGCGTAATGGCCCTTGGAAACCTCACGCCACTCCGGTGCCTTCTCAGCACAAAGCTCAGTGGCGTAGGGGCATCTGGTCCGGAAGGTACAGCCGCTGGGCGGATTCACCGGACTTGGCACGTCTCCGCTTAACACAATACGCTTAGATGTTCTGCTGGTCTCCGGATCTGCAATCGGAATCGCAGAAATCAGGCTCTTGGTATAAGGATGCACACTGTGGAAGGTCAGCTCATAGCTGTCAGCTAACTCCACCAGCTTACCCAGATACATAACACCGATACGGTTGGAAATATGCTTTACAATGGACAGATCGTGGGCAATAAACAGATAAGTTAAGCCCATTTCCTGCTGAAGCTCCTCAAACATATTTACCACCTGTGCCTGAATGGACACGTCAAGGGCAGATACCGGCTCATCGCAGACAATGAACTCCGGATCTACAGCCAGAGCGCGGGCAATGCCCACACGCTGTCTCTGTCCGCCGGAGAACTCATGAGGATAGCGGTTGGCGTGCTCGGAGTTTAATCCTACCCGCTCCAGCATCCTGATAATTCTCTCCTGGCGCTCCTTTTTGTTGGAAGCCAGCTTATGGATGTCAATGGCTTCTCCTACAATATCAGCAACCGTCATACGGGGATCCAGACTGGCGTAGGGATCCTGGAATACGATCTGCATCTTTCTGCGGTATGGAAGCATATTGACCTTTGTCTTATGGCCGAACTGAACCTCTCCCTTTTCATTTAAGACAGGCTGTCCGTTCTCATCTGTCAGCGGCACGTCTCCGCTGTCAAAAATAGTCGTTCCATCATAGGTAATGCGGCCGCTGGTCGGCTCATAAAGACGCAGCAGGGTACGTCCTGTGGTAGTCTTTCCACATCCAGACTCTCCTACCAGTCCCAGAGTCTCTCCTTTATTAATAAAGAAAGAAACATCGTCTACAGCCTTTACCACTTTTTTCTCGAAAAGCTTTCCGCTGGCAACAGGGAAATGCTGTTTTAAGTGCTCGATTTCAAGCAGCTTCTTGTTTTCCATTACTTGTCACCTCCCTGTGCCTTTAAAAACTCCTCTTTCTGCAGCAGCCAGCAGGCGCTGTAGTGGATGTCGGACAGATCTGTATATTCCGGCATCTGCTTTAAGCAGATTTTCATACAGGAATCACACCGCGGCGCAAAGGGGCAGCCGGCCGGCGGGTTCAGCATATCCACCGGTGAGCCCTCGATAGGAACAAGTCTTGTCTTCTCCTTCTCATCCAGACGTGGAATACTGCGAAGGAGTCCCTTGGTGTACTCATGGGACGGACGATAGAAAATATCGTCTGTGGTTCCATACTCTACCACTTTTCCTGCATACATAACAGCAATCTTATCACACATGCTGGCAACTACACCCAAATCGTGTGTAATCATGATAATCGCCATTCCCAGCTTCTGCTTTAACTCCATCATCAGCTCCAGAATCTGGGCCTGAATCGTTACGTCGAGGGCCGTCGTCGGCTCGTCGGCAATGAGAAGCTTCGGCTCGCAGGCTAAAGCAATGGCAATCATGACACGCTGGCGCATACCGCCTGACAGCTCATGAGGATACTGCTTTAAACGCTTCTCCGGCTCATTGATTCCGACAAGCGTCAAAAGCTCCTTCGCTCTCTCTCTGGCCTCCTGCTTTGTCTTCTTCGTATGAAGCAGAATCATCTCGCAGATCTGGTTTCCAATGGTATAAACAGGATTTAAGCTAGTCATGGGATCCTGGAAAATCAGAGAGATCTCCTCTCCCCTGATCTTTCTCATCTGAGCTTCGTTCATCTGATCGATCTGGTGGCCGTTAAACTCAATGCTTCCTCCAATCAGGCGTCCCGGATAGGCAGTCAGGCCCATCAGGCTGTAGGCTGTAACAGATTTTCCGGAACCGGACTCTCCTACAATACCTAACACCTCTCCCTCTTTTAAGTGAAGGGAAACGTCATTTAATGCCTTGACCTCTCCAGCCGGTGTAAAGAAGGAAAGGCGCTCGTTTTTAATATTTACAAGATATTCACTCATGCTTATTTCCTCCTTAGTTCTTCAGCTTCGGATCGAAGGCGTCCCGCAGTCCGTCTCCTAACAGGTTAAAGCTCAGAATGATAATAGAAATCATGAGAGCCGGGGCAAACAGACGGTACGGATAGCTCTGCAGACCGTTTAAAGCTGCGCTGGCAAGGCTGCCCAGAGACGGCATGGGGGCGTTTACACCCAGTCCCAGGAAGCTTAAGAAGCTCTCCGTGAAGATGGAGGACGGGATCTGAAGAGTAGTTGTAACAATCAGAGTTCCGATACAGTTTGTCAGCAGGTGCTTCTTGATGATGCTTCCGCTGGAAGCTCCAAGTGCTCTTGCTGCAGTTACGTACTCCTGCTCCTTTAAAATCATAATCTGGCTTCGCACGATACGGGCCATACCAACCCAGTACAGAAGGGCGAATACCACGAAGATACTGATTAAGTTTACGCCGATCAGGCCGATCCACTCAAAGCCCGGCTTCATGGCCAGTTCCTTTAACGGATAGTTTAACACTGCCGCCAGAAGGATTACGATAAGAACATCGGGGACGGTGTATATGATATCTACAATACGCATCATCACCATGTCCACCCAGCCTCCGAAGAAACCGGCAATGGATCCGTAGAGGGATCCAATTAATAAAATAATAGCAGAGGCTACCAGTCCGACTGTCAGAGACACACGGCTTCCCATCATAACACGGATAGCATAGTCTCGTCCCAGCTGATCGGTTCCTAAAATGTGGGGGAATACCTTCTCCCCGTTTTCAATGGCCTCCTGCTCTGCCTGAGAATACTCAAAAGGCGCAAGGCTGTTGCTTCCCTTGATCTGCTGCTCATATTTATAAGGATAAAACTGCGGTACAATAAATGAGAGAATAAAAATCAGGATAACCACGATCAGGCTTACCATGGCAATCTTGTTTTTCTTAAAACGGCGCATACCGTCCTTCCAGAAGCCTACGCTTTCTCTCATTACCACAAGGCTTTTCTTCTCATCCTCTCCTGCCGGGAGGAAGTCGTCTGCATTTAACTGCAGTGACAGTTTGTTCTTCTCCATAATTGCCTCCTCCCTACTTCAGTTTAATACGCGGGTCAATCAGAGTATACGCAATATCCACGATCACGTTCATAACGATAATCAGTACAGCCAGGAAAATGGTAGTACCCATGATCAGAGGATAGTCGCGGCCTGTAATGGCGCCGATAAACTCGGAACCGAGTCCCGGAATCGTAAAGATCTTCTCTACGATAAAGCTTCCTGTTACTGTGTAAGCTAACAGCGGTCCTAAGTAGGTGACAACCGGAAGAATCGCGTTTCTCAGAGCATGCTTAAACACGCTTACCATCCATGAAACGCCCTTCGCTCTCGCCGTTCTCATATAGTCCTGTCCTAATACGTCCAGCATGGAAGAACGCATCAGACGGGCAATATAGGAGGATGGATAGAGAGCCAGTGAGATAACCGGCATGATGTAGTGCTTCCAGGAGGTGAGTCCGTAGGTTGGAAGCAGTCCCAGCCAGTTGCTTAAAATCTGCATCAGAAGGGTACAGATTACGAAACTGGGTATGGCGATTCCGCAGGTAGTAAACAGGATAATAATATTATCAACCATCTTTCCTCTGTTGAAGGCTGCAACGCTTCCCAGAGGAACGCCGATACAGACAGCTAACAGAATGGCTACTCCTCCGATCTTGGCAGATACAGGGAACTTTGTCTCAATAATTGTGTTGACTGTACGTCCCCTCTGCTTTACACTGGGGCCTAAATCTCCATGAAGCAAATCCTTCATATAGATTACATACTGCTCTGGAAGAGGTTTATCCAGTCCGTACTTTTCCATCATTGCTTCCTGAGCCTGAGGCGTCAGAGCTTTCTCAGCCATGAACGGGCCTCCCGGAACCAGATTCATCAGGAAGAATGTAAGAGTAGCAACCAGCCAGGCTGTAACCACTGCCAGGCCAATACGCTTTAAAATGTATTTTGCCATCGCTTATCTCCTTTCCCGCATTGCCCCGCTAAAGCTGCAGAATAAAAAAACAGAACGCTTTATTCTGAGCAAAAACATATGTAGGCTATGTGCGGACATCTCTGCGTAAAGAAAAGGGCTGCCGCAAAATAGGAACCCTGCGGCAGCCCCTTTTCGTTTGGAATTACATTCCCATCTGTTTTGCTACTTCGTCAGCGAAGTTCTCTTCCTTCTTCTCAAGGCCCTCGCCTGTCTCGAAGCGGACAAACTTCTTAATAGCTACCTTAGCGTTGTTAGCCTTGGCAACCTGTGCAACGTACTGGGAAACGGACTGCTTTCCATCCTCTGCCTTTACGTATACCTGATCTAATAAGCAGATTTCTTTTAACTCTTTGTTAATACGTCCCATAACCATACCGCTGATGATCTTGTCGTTAGCGTCCGGCTTCTCGTTCTTAGCAGCTACTGTTAAGATCTCTTTCTCTTTCTCAATGTAGTCTGCGTCAACTTCATCTCTGTTTGTGTATAATGGCTTTAAGGCTGCAGCCTGCATAGCCACATTCTTAGCCATCTCTCTGATCTCGTCGTTTACAACGTCTGTCTCAACGTCTACTAAAACGCCGATCTTTCCGCCTGCGTGGATGTAAGAAGCGACAAAACCGTTTGTAGCAGTCATCTTCTCATATCTTCTGATCTTCATGTTCTCGCCGATGATGGAAATCTGAGAGGAAAGAGCCTCTGCAACTGTGAGGGACTCGTCCTTTGCCCACTTCTCTGCCATGAAAGCATCCATATCTGCAGCGTCGGAAGCGAGCGCCTGCTCTGCTACGTCTGCTACGTAGTTCTGGAACTTCTCATTCTTTGCAACGAAGTCTGTCTCAGCGTTTACCTCGACAACAACTGCTGTCTTCTCGTCAGCTGCCATCTTTGTCATAACGATACCCTCAGCAGCAATACGTCCTGCCTTCTTAGCAGCGCCGGCAAGTCCTTTCTCTCTTAAGAACTCTACTGCCTTGTCCATGTCGCCGTCTGTAGCTGCAAGAGCCTTCTTGCAGTCCATCATTCCAGCGCCTGTCATTTCACGTAATTCCTTTACCATTGCGGCTGTAACTGCCATCTTACTATACCTCCGTATTTTTCCTAAATCTAGCGCAGGTTTCTGCCTGCGGAAAAGTCCGCGGAGCCGGAAGCCTGTCCCGGCCTTCTGCTTCGCGGATTTTCATTTATCCTGCTCTTAAATTAAGCCTCTGCTGTCTCCTCAGCATCCTCTCCCTCAACAGGAGCCTCAGCCTCGCCCTGGTTAGCCTCGATAACAGCGTCTGCCATTCTGGACACGATAAGCTTAACAGCTCTGATAGCGTCGTCGTTTCCTGGAATCACGTAGTCAAGCTCCTCCGGATCACAGTTTGTATCAACGATACCGATTAACGGAATACCCAGTGTGTGTGCCTCCTGTACGCAGATTCTCTCCTTCTTAGGATCTACTACGAAGATAGCGTCCGGTACTCTCTTCATTTCCTTGATACCGCCAAGGTTCTTCTCAAGCTTCTCCCACTCCTTCTTGAGTGCGATAACTTCCTTCTTAGGAAGAACATCAAATGTTCCGTCCTCTGCCATGGTCTCGATCTCTTTTAAGCGGTTGATACGGCTCTGGATTGTCTTGAAGTTTGTCAGCATTCCGCCTAACCATCTCTCGTTTACATAGAACATTCCGCATCTCTCAGCCTCAACCTTGATAGCCTCCTGAGCCTGCTTCTTTGTACCTACGAAAAGGATTGTGCCGCCCTCTGCAGCGATGTCGGATACTGCCTTGTAAGCCTCGTCTACCTTACCTACAGACTTCTGTAAGTCGATGATGTGGATTCCGTTTCTCTCTGTGTAGATGTACGGAGCCATCTTAGGGTTCCATCTTCTTGTCTGATGGCCAAAGTGTACGCCAGCCTCAAGTAACTGCTTCATTGAAATAACGCTCATGTTTCTTTCCTCCATTTGGTTTTTCTTCCGCCGGCATCTTGTGCTCCCCCTGGGACCTGTTTCCAGGCACCGTCCTGGAGAATCCGCCGTGCGTGATTTTTCAACTTTTATACTATATCACAGGGTTTTCTTTTATGCAAGCACTTTATTACGCCATATATTTCTCTGCAATCTCCTTCAGAGTCTCCCTGTTCTCCGGGAACCACTCTGCAAAGGTCTGTCCTGCCTGTTCTACTGTCTCTCCCACTTCTGCCATAAAGGCCGGAATGTTCTCTTCCAGCATAGCTCCCCAGTCCTCTCCAAAGCGCTCCTCTCCCTGAAGCTCGCCGCCGTTTACATGAAGATTGAAGGCAGGCTTCGGCACCTTGTCGATTACCTTAACGCCGCCCCTAAAGCCCAGGGTTCCCACCTGATGGGTTCCGCAGGAAGACGGGCAGCCGGAAATGTGAATCTTAGGAAGAGTTCCATCCTTAAAACTGTGTTTTCTTACTTCCTCCACAATGGATTTCATCAGATTCTGGGAATCTCTGACTCCCACCTGGCAGATGGAGGCTCCAATGCAGGCTACGGAGGTTTCAAACAGGTTCTCTGCGCTGTCTTTCAATACTTCCAGCACCTGCAGAGCCTCTTTTGCCGTCAGGTTAATGACATACATGGCCTCTTCCGGATCCAGACGCATCTCCACCTGATCCATATCCTTCACTGTCTCATAAAGTGTTTTGAATAATGATGGATCCGGACTTCCTGCGATAGGGTGGAACTCTACGGCAAAGAGCCCCTCCTGCTTCTGCGCTGTCACCCGGCGGCAGTGAAGGGCAGCTTTTTCTTCCTCTGTCAGCTGTCCCAGAATCTCAGATGCCAGCTTTTCCTTCTCTTCCAGGCAGAGGGCAAACAGCTCCTCTTTATTAAGCTTCAGCCCATCCTTTTCCTGGTCCATCACTTCTTTAAGCTTCTCCTGGTATGCCTTAACATATTCCTCTTTTCCCAGCTTATCCTGCATATAGCGTGTTCTGGCTTTTGCCCGGTTCTCATAATCTCCATAGGCTGTAAACGTATTCACCATCGCCTTAATATAGTAGAGAATATCCTCCGGCTTCACTGCTTCTGCCACCAGAACTCCCATTTTGGGGTTAGCTCCCAGTCCGCCTGCGCTGTACACATCGAACAGGCCGTCCTCTCTGGCTGCAAAGCCCAGATCCCGGAAGGTAGCATGGGGACGGTTGGCCGGAGAGTTGGAAAAGCACACTTTCAGCTTTCTGGGAAGCTTGACTGTCTTGATAAAGCCCATCAGATACTCAGCCGCTTTCAGGGCATAGGGAAACACGTCGAACCACTCTCCCTGTTCGACGCCGGACAGCGGGGAAACCATAACGTTTCTTGGGAAATCTCCGCCTCCTCCTCTTGTGTTGATTCCAAAATCCAGGGCTTCCTCCATAATCTCACAGACTGCCTCGCCCTTCAGATTGTGAAGCTGGACTGTCTGGCAGGTGGTAAAATGAACCTGGCTGATCTGATGTCTCTCAATACTGTCCCCGATGAATTTCAGCTCTTCCTTCGTCATGCGTCCGCCGGACAGGCGAAGCCTCAGCATGCTGGCCTCAGCGCCTCTCTGGGCATAGCTTCCAAAGCCTCCGGAAAATCCCTTGTAATCCTTAACCGAAACTTCTTTTTTGTAAAACTGCTCTGTCACTGTTTTAAACTCTGCTAAATCCTGCTTCCACGCTTCATTTCCCATTCTTTCATTCTCCTTTTCCTGCCCTGTTTCCGGCTGTTTCTGTCCCTGGCTTCCGCTCTTTTCTCCGGACAGCGCTCTTTTCTTTATAGTAGCGGATTTTAAAAATAAAGTAAAATTATATTTCTTTATCTTTCCATAACAATTTATTATTGATATACTGGTATCAGAACATCTGCCAGGGGACCTCTCCCCTCTCGCACAATCAAGGAGGAAATTATGCTGGACAACCGTATTTACACATTTTTAGCTGTATGCCAGGAGATGAATTTTACAAAAGCCGCTAAAAAGCTTCATATCACTCAGCCTGCCGTCTCCCAGCATATTCAGTATATCGAACGCTATTACGGCATTCATGCCTTTCGCTTTGAAGGAAAAAAGCTCTCCCTTACCCCGGAAGGCGAGCTTCTGCGTTCCTCTCTTCTGACTATGAAAAATAACGAGGACAGCCTGAAAACGGCTCTCTGCGAATCTGTCAGCCGCACCTCACCACTCCGCCTGGGAGCCACTCTGACGGCAGGCAGCTTTCTTTTGGCGGATCCTCTTACAAAGCTGTTTCGCAGATGGCCGGATCTGCCTCTTACAGTAACGGTCAAAAATACCGCGGATCTGCTGGCTCAGATTGACGATGGAACCCTGGATTTCGCCCTGTTGGAAGGCAATTTTTCCAAGGCCTCCTACGCCTATCTGATCTATCTGCGGGAACCCTTCATTCCAGTCTGCGGCCCAGGACTGTTGCGCCGGATGAAGCACCTGCAAAAAGAAAAGGGCCTCCCTCTCTCCCTGGAGCAGCTGACTGGCCAGAGGCTTCTGCTGCGGGAATCCGGATCCGGGACCCGGATGATCCTGGAGCAGATTCTGGAAGAGCGGGGGCTCTTTGTATCTGATTTTAAAAATACAGCGGAAATAGAGAATATGCAGGCTATTAAGGATCTGGTAGCTGCTGACTGCGGCATTACCTTTCTCTATAAAAGTGCTGTCAGACGGGAGCTTTCTGATGGAACCATCTGCGAAATTCCCATTGAAAACCTGTGGCTGGAACACGAAATTTCCGTGGTGTGGCAGAAAAACAGGCTCTTTGAAAAACGGGTATCCCAGGTCATCGAAGAAGCCTTTGGCCCCGACTGCCGGGAGGACAGCCTCTAAAAAGCCTTTCCTCCCCTAAGCTCCAGCACCACCGCCTCTCCAGACTGGTACTCTCTCTCAAATTCCCTGACCAGGATTTCTCCGCTCTCTGTTTCCACAAAATACTGGGTATAGAAGCCCATGTAATCTGATTTTAATACAACTCCTGTCAGCTGTTTCCTGCTGGCTGGGGCCTGCGTCTTTTGCCCTGCTTCTTCCCCTGTCTCCAGCTCTTCTTTTCTTCCCAGGATTCTGATGTCCTCCGGTCTGAAATACAGAAGGCTTCCGTCCGGCATCATTGCCTTGTCAGCTGTCCCTAAAAATTCCATAACAAACAGGCTGGAAGGATTCTGGTAAACGTCTCTGGGCGCTCCCATCTGAATCAGGCGTCCCCCTTCCATAATGGCAATTTTATCTGCCAGAGCCATAGCCTCCTCCTGATCATGAGTGACGAATATCATGGTAATCCCTGTTTTTTTCTGGAGTTCCTTCAGTTCGTCTCTCATGCGGATCCTAAGTTTTGCGTCCAGATTGCTGAGCGGCTCGTCTAACAGGAGTACCTTGGGATTTACCGCCATGGCGCGGGCCAGGGCCACTCTCTGTTGCTGCCCTCCGGAAAGCTCCTGGACAGAAGAGGACGCCCGGTCGGCCAGTCCCACAATTTCCAGGTATTCCTCTGCCCTCCTGGCCGCCTCCTTCTTTTTCATTCCCTGAAATTTCAGGCCGTACATGACGTTTTGAAGGACTGTCATATGAGGAAACAGCGCATAGGACTGAAACACTGTGGAGACGGGACGTCTCTCAGGAGGAAGAGCGGTGATGTCCTCCCAGTCCAGATAAATTCTGCCCTGATCCGGTGTCAGGAATCCTCCCGCCATTCGGAGAGTAGTAGTTTTTCCGCATCCCGATGCGCCCAGAAGGCAGAGAATTTCACCCTGTTCCATGGAAAGATTCAGTCCTGAGACCACCTCTTTCCCGTCAAAGGATTTACTTAAATCTTTCATTTCCAGATACATATCACGCCTCCTCTTTTTTCATTTTCTGCGGTTTTTCCCGAAGGACAAGAGCCGATACCCCGCCTGTCACAGCAATGGTGATTACAATAATCATCGACGAAATCAGGGATGCAACCCCGTATTCCCCGGAATTAATCGCATCAAACAGTGTGTACACTGCCAGCTTATGTCTGGCGCTGATTAAAAACATGACGGCTCCCGCTGTCGTCATAGCGCTGGAAAAATTATAGATAAAACCTGTCACAAAGGTGCGCTTCAGATTTGGCATCACAATATCCTTTGTCACGAAAAACCGTCCCGCCCCCAGATCTCTGGCCGCATCCTCCACCCGGCTGTTTAACTGGGCCAGGGAAGCGCTAGTCAGCTTCATTACCATGGGAAGCTGCTTGAAAATCATATTCAGGATAATAATGGCCGCCGTTCCCGTCATTTTCAAAGGTTCTTTGTTAAAAACGAGAATATAGCCGATTCCAAAACAGGTTCCCGGAAGAAGGTACGGCATGGTTGCGATAAAGTCATAAAAACCTCTGAATCTCACCTTTCTCCTCTCCAGATAATAGGCAAACAGCATGGCAAACAGCGTCCCCGCAGCTGCTGTGATCAGAGAATACCAGACGCTTCGCATCAGGCTTTCCATGTTATAGGTGAGAAGACCATTAAAATGATCCAGCGAAAAATAGTAATTCCCCTTTTTTGACTTTAAGAAACCAGTCAGAAAAATACAGAGATACTGAAGCGTCATCATGATAAAAAACAGCGCGGATAAAAGGCGGATTCCTGCCCCCAACAGTCCTGTCAGAGGAAGCGGAAGTCCTCCTGCCCCATGTTTCTGGCCGTCTGCCGCCGTCATCCTGTCAGCCTGCTTCATCAAAATGCGGTACAGCAGAAAGGCTGCCACCGCCGGGAGAAGCAGCAGCATATTCATGGCTGAAGCTTTTTCCAGATCCGCATATCCAATCAGCTCCATATAGATAGCAGAAGCCAGGGTATTATACCTGCCTCCGATCACTGCCGGTGTTCCAAAATCTGCCACAGAACGGATAAAAGACAGGATAAAGCAGATGCCTGCTGCCGGCTTCAGCATGGGAAGCACCACCTGCCTCATGGTCTGGGCCGGAGAGGCTCCCAGATCCTTGGATGCCTCCAGAAGGCGCAGATCCAGCTTTTCCAGAATTCCCACTGCAAACAGGGCATTTAAAGACGCAAAATGAACCGTCTGCATGATGATAATGCCCCATTTATTGTAGGGGCTGAGCATCAGCCCCAGCAGGCGGTAGGTAATCCATCCCCTTTTTCCAAACAGCTGGATGTAAACCAGGGAGGAGATAAACGGCGGTGAAACCATGGTCATCAGAAGAATACCCATAAAAATCTTCTTCCAGTTTCCTTTCATGGTCACAATGCAGAGGGCCACTGCAATTCCAAGAATGGTAGAAAAAACTGCTGCCAGAACTCCTGTAAAAGCGCTGTGGCGGATGAGGACGCTGTTTTCACGAAACAGATTTTCATAGGCAGCCAGGCTGAAGCCTTCTACCAGATTTACACTTTTAGCGGCTATGCCTAAAAGCGGCCACAGAACGAAAAGAAGGACAGCTGCCGCCATTACCCAGAATAAAAATCTGTCTGCACATCCTCCAAGAAACTCCCTTCTGTTTTTCGTGCAGGAAAAAAGGGCATCTGAGCCAGATACCCTTTTTCCATTATTCTGTCGGTTCTTCATCTCCAAACTACTCATTCTCCGACTTGTCTCCTGCCAGTTCATCCCACTTAGCCAGGATTGTCTCTCTCTGGGATCCGAATAAGGATAAGTCCTCATCCATCAGAGACTCTACATCAAAAGTAAGCTCTAAGCCCTCAATGTCCGGCTTTACCATCTTGATTGTATCCTTATTGTCAATGTCAGCTACCATCTTCAGATTTTCATCATCAGAATAGAACCATTCAATAAACTCCTTGGCTTCCTCTGCGCCCTCAGAGTTCTTAAATACGGCAACACCCTCCGGCACGTAAGGAATTCCATCCTCCGGATAAACAGCTGTCATGTTCTGCTCCTCCTGAAGCTTATCTACCTCCCGGTCCATAGGAGCGATTCCAATGGCAAACTCGCCTGCCACGGTCTTTGTCAGCGGATCCTTTCCTCTCTTAGAGTAGTATTCGATGTTCTTATTCAGTTCCTCGAAATACTTCCAGCCTTCGTCCTCTCCCTTTGCCTGGAGAATCGCATTTACAACTGCGTAGTTTGTTCCGGAGATGGCCGGATTGGACATAATAATTTCGCCCTGGTAAGCAGTATTGGTCAGATCGGCCCAGGACTTTGGAATTTCCAGGCCCTTCTCTTCAATAATATCGTTATTTACTACAAAGCCTACTACTGTGAGACCCTTGGCAAACCAGTAATTGTCAGCATCCTTGTACTCCGGAGCCAGATTTGCCGCCTCATCAAAGTTTACCTGCTCTAACAAGCCATCCTCCTTGGCTCCCATGAAAGCGTCGATTCCGCCTCCGAACCAGAGATCCGCCATAGGAGTTCCTCCTTCAGCCTTGATCTTGGAGAGAACCTCTCCGGAAGACATGGATAAAAGCTCTGTTTTAACTCCTGTCTCCTCTGTAAACTTATCAAACAGCTTTACATAGTTCTCACTGGTTGCTACTACCTTTAAGGTTCCGTCTGCCTTTTTCTCCTCAGCCTCTGTCTCCTCAACAGATGCTGCAGAAGATTCCTGAGACTGTGCTGTAGTCTCAGCAGATGCTGCTGTAGTCTCCTGACCACCCTGAGAACTGCAGCCCGCCAGCATAAGAGCTGCCAGTCCTGCTGTCATAATTCCTGTCAGACTTTTCTTTTTCATGTTCCTTTTCCTCCTGATACGACAGCGCCAAACTGTATCGGCACTGTACTATATAAAAGATTTTTGTCTTATTCCAGTTATCTATACTACCCCTCTCCTGTTTTTCCGTCAATGATTTCCTCTTCTTTTCCCTGCATTCATGAAATTTTCTATAAATACATTTATTTATTGTTTTTTTCTATAGCTTGAGTCTCTGTTCTTCCTTGACGCTCTTTTGCCTGTGCTGATACAATTTTTCACAGAAGCCCGCAAACTCCGACACTCCGGCCACAGAAAGAGGCTGGAAACGGAGTACGCAGCAGAAAGCGGGTACAGGGAGGTTACTTATGTTTGTGGATCTTCATATGCATGAACGGACATTTTCAAAGGACAGCTTTTTAACGCTGAAGGAAATTGTGGATATCGCCAAAGAAAAGGGGCTGGACGGTGTCTGCATTACAGATCACGATGATATTGGAATCAAGGAATACGCAGAACAGTATTCAAAAGAAACTGGATTCCCCATTTTTGTGGGATATGAATTTTATTC
>CAUCIO010000008.1 GCA_958442925.1 uncultured Clostridium sp.
CGGAACCTACACTCCCATCTGCCTGATTGTGCTGGGAAACCGCTCCGGCTTTCTGCTGTTAGCCCTGGTATGGGCCATTGCGGCAGCCGGAATTCTGATTAACGCCTTCTGGATCAACTGTCCAAAGTGGTTTTCATCCCTGATCTATATTGGAATGGGGTGGGTATGTGTAACCGCTTTTCAGGAAATCATAAGTGCGCTCCCTCCGGCGGCCTTCGGCTGGCTCTTAGCCGGCGGCATTATTTATACCGCCGGAGGCGTAATCTACGCCTTAAAGCTGCCTATTTTTAACTCCAGACATAAAAATTTTGGCTCCCATGAAATTTTCCACCTGTTTGTTATGGGCGGAAGTCTGTGCCATTATGTGGTAATGTATGGGTTTGTGGCATAGAAGCCTTCACCTTTACATCCATGCTTCCTGACCGGAAGCCCTCCAGATCCAGCGTAATATAGGTAAATCCCAGAGCTTTCAGCCTCTCTGTAATCTGCGCCCGCTTTTCCAGAACTGCTGCAAACTGTTCTGCATCTGTCTCCAGCCTGGCTGTGTCCCCATGAATTCTCAGACGGACATTTCCGGGCTTTCCTTCTGAAAACAGCTCTTCCTTTAAAAATTCCTCCCCTTCCTCTATCCGCTTTAAAAGATCGTAATCTAATCTGGCGCCATAGGGGAGTCTTGTGGCCATACAGGGAGCAGAGGGGCGGGAAGCTGTGGAGATGCCATACTGTGCAGCCAGAGCTTTCACATCCTGTTTCGTAAGGCCGCAGGCTGCCAGCGGGCTTTTGACTCCCAGCTCTTTAAGGGCCGCAAGGCCGGGCCGGTACTCCTTTAAATCGTCTGCATTAGTTCCGTCCAATATCACGGCGCATCCCTTCTGTGAGGCGAACTCCTGAAGCCGCAGGAAAAGGCGGTGTTTGCACAGATAGCAGCGGTTGACAGGATTATTTCTCAGCTCCTCCTGTTCCAGCTCATTCACTGCAAGAATAATATGGGAGGCGTCCATCTCCTCTGCTACTTTTTTTGCATTTTCCAGATCACAGGCAGGATGAAGCATCGTATCAAAGGTAACGGCCCACACTTTCGTCCCATGCCGTCTGGCGGCATCGCAGGCCAGTTTTAAAAGAAGGCTGCTGTCCACGCCTCCGGAAAAGGCCAGGCAGACCGGTCCCTTTCCATACTCATCCATTACGGCTGCCAGCTGTGCTTCTTTCTCCCTTATCTTCTGTTCTTCCACACCTGTATTCTGCTGACTGATATTAAAATCCATTTACTTCTCCTGACATCTACCTTCTGTCACTGTATTTTCCAGCCGCCTGCTCTGCCTGAGCTTTGGCCAGATGGTAGGCTTCTGAAAATCCCATTCCTGTTTCACGGCTGATACGGGCAATGCTCTCATACTCTGGATAAAAGCGCTCTTCTCCCTTAAACGAGCACACTTTTACAGATATCTTTCCCAGCGGCAGATCCATTAACTCTCCGCGGCGGCTTAAAATCGTCCGCTCGACTGGATAACGGCGGATTCCGATGGTAGTCGTATGGGCAAAGATAAGCCCCTCCATATCCTCAATCTGTTCCTGGCGGCAGAGCGTGTGAAGAATATAGGCCGGACGGCTTTTTTTCATCACAGCAGGCGTATACCACACATCGGCAGCTCCCTCTTCCATCAGACATTCCATCAGGAATCCGAGGGCCTCTCCACTGCAGTCATCCATGTTTGTCTCAATCACATACATGGCGTCCTTCTCCGGCTTCTCTGAAAATTCCATTCTGTTGTCTTCTGTTTCTGTCTTCTGTCCTTCTTCATCCTCCGGCACCAGAATCATAGCCCGGAGAATATTGGCATTTTTAAAATCTTTGGTACCTGCTCCCACTCCGATTTTTTCAATGGTGTATCGCTCCGGCAGCTCCTTTTCTGTCCGCAAACATCCGGCGATAGCAGCTCCTGTAGGCGTCACCATCTCTCCCTCATTGTCTGTCAGACGAAGAGTCAGGCCGCAGGCTGCCGCAATTCCTGCTGTAGCCGGAACCGGAACCGGCATAATGCCGTGCTGGCATTTTACATATCCCCGTCCCTCAGACAGCGGAGAAACTGCCACCCGGCTGATTCCCAAATCCCGGATGCATACAGCCGTGCTGACAATATCCACAATCGAGTCTACTGCCCCTACCTCATGGAAATGCACCTGATCCACCGGAAGTCCGTGAGCCTTGGACTCTGCCTCTGCCACCAGGCGGAACATTTCCTTTGCCAGACGGCGCGTTTCTTCATCCTCCAGTTGGTCAATGATGTGATTGATATCATGGATATTTCTGTGAACATGGGAATGGTGGTGATCATGGGTATGTTCGTGATCACCGTGGTGATGATCGTGGCCATGCTCGTGATCACCATGGTGATGTTCGTGGCCATGTTCGTGATCGCCGTGGTGGTGTTCATGGGTATGCTCGTGTTCACCATGGTGATGTTCGTGATCATGCTCGTGCTCTTCCAGATGCACATCAAAATCGTAGGCGTCAATGCCGCATTTCTGCGTCCGTCCAAAATGCAGATGGTATCCGCCGATTCCCAGCTTCTCAAGCTCTGCCATAAGGCGTTCCCGGCTGGCTCCCAGGTCCAAAAGCGCCCCTACTGTCATATCTCCGCTGATTCCTGAATAACACTCCAAATATAATATCTTTTCCTTCTCCATCGTTTTTTCCTTTCTCTCTTTTTTCTATCGGATAGTTCTGTCAGCCGTCCTGTTCCTTTTCTGCCTTTCCTGGTTCTGACCTTTGTTCTGCCAGACGGTTAATCTGGGCAGCCAGATATCCGGCCCCATAGCCATTATCAATGTTGACTGATGCAATTCCATTGGCGCAGGAGTTAAGCATAGTCAGCAGGGCGGACAGGCCGTGAAAGCTGGCCCCATAGCCTACAGAAGTAGGTACGGCAATCACCGGATGCTCTACCAGCCCTGCAATCACGGTTCCCAGGGCTCCCTCCATTCCAGCCACAGCTATCACACAGTTTGCCTTTCCAATCCGCTCTCTCTGGGCCAGCAGACGGTGGATTCCAGCCACTCCCACATCATAAATCCGCTCTACATGGCAGCCAAAAAATTCTGCCGTTCTGGCGGCCTCTTCAGCCACCGGAATGTCTGCGGTTCCTCCTGTGCAGACAGCTACGCACCCTGCCGGTTCTCTCCTGTTCTCCGGCCTGACGGCAGACAGAATTCTGGATATGGGATCGTATTCGATCTGCGGAACAGCCTGCTTCACCAGCTCATACTGCTCCTTTGAAGCCCGCGTGCCAAGTACCTCCCCGTTTTCCTGGTACAGGGTCTTAAATATCTCTGCCAGAAACGCGTCCGGCTTGCCCTGGCAGAATACCGTCTCCGGAAACCCGGATCTCAGTTTCCTGTGTAAGTCAAGCTTCGCATATCCCAGATCTTCATAGGGCAGATTTTTAAGCTGTTTTTCTGCCTCCTCCACCGACAGGGCGCCGTCCCGCACCTGATGAAGCATTTCCTTTATATCCATGTGCATTCCTCCATGTGTTTTCTTGGCTTCTCTCTGTCTATAATCCTACCACCCGGCAGCACACTTCCTCAAGCAGTTTTTCTGAGTGGCTGACCGCAATGAGACCGATATCTCTCCTCTCCAGCTCCTCCAGAAGAAACAGCCAGATTTCCTTCTGGGAGGCCAGATCAAGCATGGCAGTAATTTCGTCTGCCAGCAGAAACCTGGTCTTCTCCCCCAGCGCTCTGGCAATGCAGAACCTCTGAAGCTCTCCTCCGGACAGCTCCTCTGGATAACGCGACAGCCATTCCTCCCGAATCCCCAGGTGTTCTGTCATCTCTCCCGGCGAAATTCCTCCCTCGCGGAGCACTTCCTTCATCTTCCATCTGGGATTTACTGACTGCTCCGGGTGCTGGAAAATCATCTGAACCGGACACATTCCCCCAAATGACTCCAGGGGAACGCCGTCAAGGGTTACGCTTCCTCTCTCCGGCTTCTCATAGCCAGCAAGAATTTTGCAGAGCGTGGTTTTTCCAAACCCGCTTCTGGCCATAAGGCCCAGCCGCTCCCCGCTGTTTACCTCAATGGAACAGTCTGTTAAAATCTGTCTGCCCCCCTTCTCATAGCGAAAGGAGATTCCTTCTGCTTTAAGCTTCATGCTTTTTCCTCCTGGTCTCCTCTTTCCAGGGCTTTCCCCTGCCTGGAACTGCATCAAACAGGCTCCTGGCATAAGGATGGACTGGAGGCGCAGTAAGCCTCCCTGAAGGTTTCCCCTCCCTGTTCTTCTCCATCTGCAGTTCCTCTGCCACAGCTCCCTCGTAAAAAATCAAAATTCTGTCAGCCGTCTGCAGGGCCAGCTCTAAATCATGAGTAATGACAAATACCCCCACTCCCTGATCCGCCATTTCCCGAAAATGTCCCATCACCTGGAGAGCTGCCCTTTCGTCAAGGCCGGGAGTCGGCTCATCAGCAATGACTAAATCAGGCTGTTCCATCATAGCTCCGGCTGTCAGAACCCGCCGCGCCATTCCCCCTGACAGTTCAAATGGGTAACAGTCTGCTGTCTTTGGCGGAAGGCTGTACCGCTCCAGCAGCTCCTCCATACGCTGGAAGGCAGACAGAGTATTGTCTCCTTTTCTGATCTGCTTTCCCGCCTTCATCAGAGGATCCAGACCATTGACGCCCTGGGGGATCAGAGCAATTTCTCTGCCTCGAAGAAACGCAAGCATTTCTTCTGTCAGCTCCTGTCCCTTAAACTCAATGATTCCCTCTGCCTCGGCACGATTGGGGAGAATTCCCATGATTACCTGGGCCAGCAGACTTTTTCCCGAACCGCTGGCCCCTGCCAGAACCGTAACTTCTCCCGCAGATACCTGAAGGCTCAGATTCCGGATGGGATGAACCCACCGCCTTTTAAATCCCCTTTCCTCCTGAAAAGAAACTGAAAGGTTTTTAACCGCCAGAAGCGGTTCCTGTCTTTCGTCCATCTTTCTTTTATCCTCTTCTGTTTATTATGCTTCTCTTTCCTGGCAGGCAGAGCCTACCGCCAGCCCCGGCTGTTTCTGCTCCACTGTCTTCCAATCCCTTCAAACAGCAGAACCACTCCTGTCAGGGCCAGACCTGGGAAGAGCGCCAGCCACCATTTTCCCGTGATCAGGTATCTCATACTTTCCGATAAAATCATACCCACAGACGGTTCCTCAGGCGAAAGTCCAAAGCCTAAGAAGGTGATGCTGGCCTCATGAAGAACAGCGTGGGGAAATGTCAGAATAAATCCTGTAACAAACTGAGAGGCAAGCTGAGGAATCATATGCTTTCTTATGATCTGCAACCGGGACATTCCCAGTCTGGCTGAAATCTTTACATACTGACTTTCCCGAATCTGCAGTGCCTCCGCCCGTATCAGCCTGGCTAAAGACGGCCAGTGAGTCAGTGCAATTCCTGCCGTGACACCGACAAAGCCTTTTCCGCAGGCGTAAGAAATGAGAATCAGCAAAAGCATATGGGGAATTCCCATAATCATGTCGATCAGGCCGGAAACCACCCGATCCGCCTGTTTCCCTACAGCGGATACTGTTCCCAGGACAAAGGCCGTCAGTGTACTGAAAAAGGCCGTTAAAAGGCCCAGCCTGATGCTCATGGACAGACCTGCCAGTGTTCTGGCAAACATATCCCTGCCAAGCCAGTCTGTTCCGAATGGAAATCCAGCCTGTGGAGGCAGGTTCTTCCTGGAAAAGTCTGCCGTTCCTGCCTGCTCTGCGAAAAATACTCCCGCCGCTGTAATGATAATCAAAACAGCAGCTGAAACCAGAATTTTCTCCATGGATCTGGCTGTTTTGACAGTCCCTGGCTTATGTTTCTTCTTTCTTCTCTGGTATTTCCTACACAGATAGCTGAGCTCCTGCTTTTCTTTCTTCTTTTCTCCGTTATCCTGGTATTCTCTGTTCTTTCTCCTGCCTGTCCCGTCGTTTCGGATATTTTTCCACCTCTGTTTTTCCTCTTTTCTGGCTTTTTTTCTCTTTCCGGTTCTAAGACCGCCCAGACGTGGATCTACTGCCTGATACAGCAGATCTGCTGTCAGATTCCCGGCGAAGACGATAGCCGCGCTGATCAGGGTAATTCCAAGGAGCAGAGGCACATCGCTTCCAAGACCTGCCGCCACAGCGGCCTGTCCCAGTCCAGGATAGGAAAATACCTGCTCCACCAGCACAGAACCTCCAAAAATTTCACTGATAGAGGCAAACTGCAGAGTAATAGCCGGAAGAAGAACATTTCTCAGACCATGTCTCACCACGATCTGAAATTTTCTCTCCCCTCTAGCTCTGGCATAGAGGACATACGGACTTTCCATAATTTCCGCCATCTTCGCCCTGGTGTGAAGGGCAATACCTGAAATTCCTGTCAGGCTCAGAGTCAGCGCCGGAAGAAATGCATGGGAAATCCGGTCGGCTATCGTTACTTCGGCCGCTTCCATTCCAATGGGAACGCCCAGACCAATGGGAAACAGCCCCAGATGGACAGAAAAAATCAAAAGCAGCACCAGGCCAATCCAGAAGGCGGGGGTACTGGCCGTCACCATACAGTATCCTGTAATCAGCCTGTCCGGCCATCTTCCCCTGAACACGCCGGCCAGAATTCCAAGGAGCAGTCCAAGTCCTCCAGACAGCACCCAGGCAGATACCATAAGCCAGAGAGAGCTTAAAAAACGCTCTCCCACTACCTGGGCTACAGGCCTCCGGTAGAGGAGAGAGGTTCCCAGATCTCCTGACAGAATATTGGAAAACCATGAAGCGAAGCGTTTCAGGGCAGGTGTCCCTACTCCCCAGTATTCCTTAAGCTCCTCTACCTGTTCCTGGCTCATGGCTCCCAGAGCGGCCTGTCCCACATTACTTTGAAGGGGATCCACAGGAGAAAGGGAAATCAGAAAAAAGGAGGCTGCACTGACAAGCATCAGCAGAAAAAGCATACGGAGACTTTTTCTTATCATCCAGCCAGCTGTGTGTTTCATCGCTCAGTTCTCCTTCTTTTCCTATTCCCATGACCACTGATCTGCATTGTTTACAACTGACCAGCCATGGCCATGGGGCTGAATTTTCTGTTTTCCTATGTTCAGTCCATCTCTTACCCAGTACAGATGATCTACATTTACCAGCCAGATCCAGGGTGCGTCCCCGATTCCGGACGCTCCTGACTCTCCGTCCCACTGAGCTTTTTTCCACAGCTCATAAGACTGTTCCAGGTCTGTGCTTTCCAAAGCCGCATCCATATAGGCATCCACCGTCTCATTCGAATAGGGCGAATACTGGGCAGTCCCCAGCTCCTCATCTGTATGGTAAATATTGTAAAGCTCCATAGGGGTGTGTGCTCCCCAGCCCCACATCAGCGGCTGGCTGAGGGCGTCTGTATAAGCTGTGTCCCAGCCCACGCCTCTGACAGATGCCTGAATTCCAAGTTCTGCCAGCTGATTGGACGTATCCATGGCAAGGGCCTGGCGGACTGAGTCGTCTGCCGGATATAAAATCTCAAGCTCCGCCTTCACACCTGCCTTTTCCCTGATTCCATTCGCTCCTGTCTTCCATCCAGCCTCATCTAACAGCTTTGCCGCCTTTTCCGGGTCAAAGGCTGTCTCTGCCTCTGCATTGTACCAGGGCAGCTTGTCACAGACACTGCAGGCCGGACTGCCAAAGCCGTTTAACACATGTTCAATCATAGCCTGGCGGTCAATTCCCAGATTAATAGCCTGCCTCACCTGTACCTCGCAGGTAAAATCATTGCCTCGCCTGATGCCGTTTTCATCTGTATAAGCTGGAACAGCAGGCAGATTGAAGCCTCTGTTATCTACACTCTCGCAGGATGCCAGATGGTATCCCTCCACCTCCTGGTCTCCATAAGAGGCAGCCGTATAAGCTACATCTGCCTGTCCCGCCAGGACAGCGGCAAAGGCTGCATCCTCATCCATAAAAAGCACAGTCAGCTTTTTAAGCTTTGGTTTCTCCCCATAGTAGTCTGGATTCGCCTCGAAAATGACCTGCTGCCCCTGATCCCACTGTTTCATAATATAGCGCCCGGATCCAATCGGATGCATTCCATAGTCTGGTCCGTAGGCGTGTTCCGGGACAATCCCTGTGGAAGCCATGGTATAGGGCCAGATAGAATAGGGATGTTTCATATGGAAGATAACCGTATCTCCGTCCACTGCCTCCGCCCTGTCCAGCATGGTGAAATCATTGACTGAGCTGGTCTCCTTCAGCGTGTTGTAGGTGAATGCCACGTCCTCTGCTGTTACCGGCTCCCCATCTGTAAACACTGCGTCTGTCCGGATATCTACCGTCCAGGTAAGCCCGTCCTCTGAAGCTTCCATCTCTGTAGCCAGATCATAACCGATAGTCAGATCTGCTTTTGTCACTGTAAGGGTACTCTGAATCAATGGCTCGTGAACATGCTCGCCTGCTCCCCAGCCGTAAGCCGGATCAAATCCCGATTCCGGCTCTGATTCTGTAGTCATCACCACTACGGCAGATTCCTTCCGCACCGGTTTCTCCTGGCTTCCATCTTCGCCTGAGCCAGAACCAGAATGATTCGCTCCTCCGCATCCAGCCAGCAGCAGTACAGACACCGTCATCACCGCAGCTGTACTGACAGCCGATTTTATTTTCCTTCTTGTTTTCAGTTTTTTCATCTTTCTTCCTCTTTCTTGTAATATCAGCAGTATCCTTCTGCATTTCCTTTCTGTGCAAGTACGCGTTCCTATTAAAAATACCAGCAAGATCCATTTCCCCCATACATAAGGGAAAAACACCTTCCTGGCATTTATTGATACTTATCTTTCAGCTCTTTGTCCCTCTCTCCGGCAGATAGTCTGCCGCTTTTCCTGCTTGTGCAGGAAAGGCAGGGCCTGGCGGCTGTAAACTTCTTTTCTTTACATCACATCTGAGAAATGGGGTCTCAGTTTTCTGAATACCTTAAGTCCCAGAAACATTAAAATAAACGTCACTCCCCAGAAATAGAGAGTCAGTGTCGGACGCTCAAAGAACCAGTGTCCCTCCAGCATACTGTCTCTGAATCCAGTGGAAATATAGTAGAACGGATTCAGTTTAAACAGAGGCAGCAGCCATGGATGAGCATTGGTAAACATGGATTCATGGTACATAATAGGCGTCAGCCACATGCCAAACTGCAGACAGATGCCTACAATCTGCGCCATATCCTTAAAGAACACCTGGATAGAGCTTGTCAGATAGGTCACTGCCAGCGCCAGCATAGACGCCGCAAAGGAGTAATAAAGCACCTGAATCCAGGTGACAATCGGGAAATGTCCCCCAACCAGATAAAGTCCTGCCATGATAACTAAGAAACAGGCATGTACCATGAAACAGGAAATCATTTTAATAATAGGGAGCATTTCCACCTGGAAAACTACCTTCTTTACCAGGTAGTGATATTCCTGCAGACAGTTTGTCCCTGTATTTAAAGCCTCGCTGAAATAGAACCAGGGCACAATTCCAGGCACCATCCAGATCACATAGGAGGCCCCGGGAACAGGCGGCGGGCTCTTAAATCCATACTCTCCAAACAGAAAGGCATAGATCAGAATCGTCACAAGGGGCTGGATAAACATCCAGATCACACCGAAATAGGAGCCTACAAACCTCTTCTTAAAATCAGCCTTGGACAGATCCCAGATCAGCTTTCTCTTCTCTATGATCCCTTTAAAAAGAGAAGTATAATAGTTCATTCTTTTCCCTCCGTATCCGCTTCTTACGTTAAAAACGGAAGGTATCCTTAAAACCGCCCCATTTCTGATCTTTCTCAGAAATAATCAGCTCCATTCCCTCCTCAATCGGCCACTCTACGCCAATCTCCGGATCATTCCAGGCCAGTCCGCCCTCATCGCCAGGATGATAAAAATCTGTACATTTATAGGCAAACTCTGCCTCGTCAGACAGCACTAAAAATCCGTGGGCAAAGCCCTCTGGAATATAAAACTGCTTCTTATTCTCAGCAGACAGCACCACGCCGAACCACTTGCCATAGGTTTCAGAATCAGCCCGCAGATCCACTGCCACATCGAACACTGTACCGCGTACAGCGCGGACCAGCTTTCCCTGAGGGTACTGCTTCTGATAGTGGAGCCCTCTCAGCACGCCCTTGACAGACATGGACTGGTTGTCCTGGACAAATACCATGTCAAGGCCTGCCTCCTTAAAATCATTCTGATTATAGGTCTCTACAAAGTAGCCTCTCTCATCCTTAAATACTGTAGGCTCAATTACATAGAGCCCTTTGATATCGCATGGAGTTACTTTAATCTTTCCCATCTTTCTATCCTTCCTCTCCCTTATTTTCTCTATTATAACTAGGAACTGTTTACCGTCTGTTTTCAGGCTTTCCCTACTATACCACTATCCGCCCGTTCTGGCAAGAGCGGGGAAGGTATGTGTCACTGACAGCTTACTCTTCCGCTTTCACCCGGTCCCGCTCCTCTTTCTCATCAATGGCCATCTTCTGCACCAGCTCCCTGAGCCTTGTCTCCATCTGGGACTGTTTAATCGTCATATGGAACAGCTTCACAATCAGCAGGAAAATGACGAACAGGAAAATAAAATTGGAAGTGGAGTAGGTTCCCGCCAGCTCCGCCAGCACAGTAGGCACAATCGGAAACACACTGAACAGGATCAGCATAAAGGAAAAACCGATCCAGAACAGGGAATCCTCAATCTGCAGCTTGGATTGTCTGATTTTCCGAAGGATCAGCACAGTTGTCAGAACAGAAGCAATAATTAAAACAATTCTTAAAAGTAATGTCACAGCCCTCTCTCCTCCTTACCCTTCCCGTTTCCGGAAGCTCTGAATCAACAGAATGGACAGCAGAATTTTTGTCATGTAAAAAACGGATTTCACTGGTGTCAGATAGCTGGTTCCCTGTACTCTCTCATCCATGACAACAGGTATCTCTGCCACTCTGGCCCCCGCCTTAATCAGATAGGATACGGTATCCGGTTCTGGCCCGTAGTTTAATCCCTCGGCAAATTCCCGTATCATTTTCTGGCTGAACATACGCAGGCCTGAGGTAGGATCCTTGATTGTCACTCCCGTGGTCAGGCGGATGGCCCATTCAATCAGGCGGCTTCCTATCATCCGCATGGAAAATGGCTTTTTCGCCCCCACAAACCGGGATCCAATCACAATATCGTACCCCTCCTCCATCTTTTTTATCATGGCCTCCAGGTACTCCGGCCGGTGCTGTCCGTCTCCGTCCAGCTGAACCGCATAACGGTAGCCTTTTTTCGCTGCATATTTCAGACCAGCCTGAAAACCTCCCGCCAGCCCCAGGTTAACTGGAAGATCCAGAAATTCATAGCCCCGCTCGCGGCAGATCTCTCCCGTCCTGTCCCTGGAACCGTCGTTGATTACAAGGTAGTCATACTGGGGAAAATTCTGAATCAGGCGATCTACCACCCGCTCAATATTACTCTCCTCATTGTAGGCTGGTATCACAATCAGTAAATCCGACATAATGTCCTCCGTTGCTTGTATCTTCCATCGTTTATCTGTCCCATTATTCACACTGGTCCTGCTTCTCCCAGTAGGCTTTATTCATAGTAAGGCCAGACACCAGCTTCTTTGGCAGCCTGCGGTATCTCTTTCCCAGAAAATACCCTGCGTATTTAAAGCCGCTGTGCAGTATCAGCCTGGGAATCAGATACCATTTTCCCTGCCTGAGCAGAAACGCCGCCGTTTTCTTTACCAGGCGTATCCCCTCTCCCTCCGAGGAAATGCCGGCAAACACTTCTGGATGATCTGCCTGAGATACTGCCAGATCAAAATTCCGGTGCAGCTGTTCAAGGGCTGTATAATTGTGGGAGTGAAATACCAGTGCATCTGCCGCATAGGCGATCCGGTATCCCTGCTTCATGGCTTTCGCCGCGTAGATCATATCTTCGTTGAAGATCGTTCTCTTTATAAAACCTCCCAGTTTCCTGTAAATATCTGTCCGGTAGGCAGCGCAGACATTGGAACAGAAGTAGGCCTTAATCCCCAGTTTCTCCAAATCCGCAATGGATTTTATCCTGCTGTTTTCCGGATAGTTAAAAGAGCGGGTGTAGGTTTCAATCAGGGAACAGTCATCAAAGGGCAGCTGTCTGGCGTAAGCTGCCGCTATATCCTCCCCTGCCTCCAGAGCTTTTACCAGATTCCCCACCAGCTGCGGATCTCCCGGAACTGCGTCGTGGGTCATACAGATGCAGATGTCAGCCTTGGACAGGCAGATACCCTGATCCCTGGTGGCCCCGTGGTCAAATTCTGCCTTAGACAGGTGGTGTACCTCCAGCTCCGGTCCCTCTCCCGGCTTTCCTGGATCCGCAAATTCCGCCTCGTATTCCCTGTTCCAGTACTGTTTCTCTGTATTCATAATGATTACCCGGTGCAGAGGGTACTCCTGCTGCCTCAGGCCTTTCAGCAGCTTCTCAAAGCTTTTTCCCGGACGGTACACCGGAATCACAACATCCACTGTTTTGATTGTTCCATGTTCCATGGCTGCGTTCTCCATTTTGCCTCTCTTTTTGAACCTTATTTCTCATAGGCCTTATAGGCCTTTTTATAAAAATGCATAAAAATTTTCACCAATGATTCCGGCCACATTTTCCGGAACATGGCAGTCTCATCATTCTTTCTGCGGTTATCCTCAATGCACTGCTTCGTGGTGGCGCCGGAATGTACCCGGTAGAAGATCAGAGGCCGCTCTGCGCAGACAAAACGGCCGGGCCGACAGGCCAGCTGATACAGATTATCCCAATCCAGGGCAAACTCAAAGTCTGAATTAAACAGCTGATCTCCTATCAGCTTTTTATTATATGTGCAGGAAGGACAGCAGATAGAATTTCCAAATAGAAGGGCCGCCTTCTTGACTGCCTTCCTGTCTGAAAACCACTTAAGCCGCAGAGGCAGGCGAAGCAGCTTTTTCACCAGCCACACAGGATTCACCAGCTGCAGTTTCGGCGTCCCGGAATCCGGCTCCATCCGGAGGGTAGCATAGTCGCTGCAGAACACTGTCATATCAGGATATTTCTCATACATGGAAAGAAGCGTTCCGGCATAATTTTTTTCATATCTGTCATCCTGGTGCGCGATAGTTACCAGTTCCCCGGAAGCTTTCCCGTAGGCGAACAGCCAGTCCTCCCTGATCCCGCTTTTTCCCTCTCTTACATACAGGGGAATCCTGTATTTTTCTGCCAGACCTGCAATATAGGGGCTGGGAGTGGAGGTGCAGCAGATGATCTCTGATCCCTGCCTCTGGCAAGCCAGCGAAGCCATACATTCCTCCAGGTAGGGGGAATCGCCGTAGGCACAGATGGCAAAGGTATGCCGTTTTTTTTCTTTCTTTTCTGTCATCACTTTTTCTCCCCGTTATCTTTTACATCTTTTCTGCCTACAGGCAGAGAACTGACAGCACATCCACTGCATAAACTGCATAGAACACAGTCCCGGCCAGGGCCATCACCAGCGGATAATATACAGAATTTTTCAGCTTCACCTGTATACAGGAGGGACTCACTGCCAGCCACACTAAAAACAGAAACGGCAGATAGTATCTTCCCTGGACTCCCTCTATATAAGTATTCCCCGGCGGAGTAAATGCAATATACATGGAAGTCCACACCAGAACGGCGCAGGCTCCGGCCAGAAGAAATATCCACACTCTCTGGCATTTTGTCAGGTTTTTTCCACAGGCACTTCTGGTATCTGTGAGGATAACTGCCGCACTGGCTGCATACAGCAGACAGGGGAAGGAAATCGTCCCCAGGTGTCCCAGTGTTCCAAACACTCCCTCTCCCAGCACATAGGATGGGAAGCTGGCAAATATATTTTTAAACAGCACGGCTGCATAGGCCAGCGGCTGTCCCAGCACATAAGTCATCTGACCCGCCTCACTGGTGGCTCCGCCTCTTAAATCTCCTGTCTCGCTGGGAGAAATCAGTACAGGAAGGACAAAGGAAGCCATCATAAGCAAAAACATGGCTGCAAACCCTGCCCGCATCCAGTTTCTCTTTTTCTTTGTCTCAAACCGGTCTGCCGGTATCAGAAATCCCATTAAAATAAGAGGGGCATAGACAGCCTTGATCCGGCATCCCCAGAAAAAAGTTCCCATTATAATGGCAAAATCCCTGATGGACAGCCGCCTCTCCTGATTCAGCATTGCTTCCAGCATATAAGCACAGGACAGGGCCGTAAAAGCCGTTACTGTCGGATCGTAGGAATAGACTCCCGCCAGCATCATAGGGGCAGGCATCAGCCCGATAAAAGCCAGAATCCCCTTTCCCACAGGCGTTTTCCGGATAGCCAGAGCCATCACCAAAACATAGATAACCAGATTCCCCAGACGTCCCAGCTTAAAAAGCAGGGAAAACGGAAGATGAAACAGCTCTCCAGCTTTTAAAAGAGCCGCCTGGCCCAGATAGCCGGTAAACGTAGTCTTATTCAGATCTGCGCTCCAGCGAATGGATCCATTTCTATAATCTCCAGTCTGATCCAGGTACTGATTCAGCTCCCTCTGCTCTCTGAGTCCCCCCGGCTGGTTCAGGGGCCAGGTGTCGATTCCGGCAGAAAACTCCTGAAAAATCGTGGGCGACAGCTGCACCGGATTTCTGTAATGAGCAATCCAGCAGCTCTGTTCAAAATGAATCTCCTCATCAAATCCCACCTTATTGGCTGGCAGAGAGAGGGAAAGCAAAAGACCTCCTGTCAGGGCAATCACCAAAAATCCAGCCTCTACATAGCGTCCAATCCATCTTCTGCAGACAATCAGAAAGACAGCTGTTCCTGCCAGACACCAGAAAAAGCACAGACGGAAAGGATTGACTGCCGCTTCTGTCACTGCCTCGAAACCTGTAAAACTCAGAGGCATAGAGGCAAAATCAATATAGGACAGACCTGGCTCATAAAGATCGCCCCGGCTGACAGAAAGCTCAATGCGGTCAGTCTCTCTTCCTATGGAAATCCAGGCCGTCTGTATGGTCTTGGGATTCCTGTCGTGAAGAATCTTCGCGTCCCTCTCCCGAATCTCTCCGTAGTCATTTTCCACATAAGCCCTGGCCGTCATGTTCAGAAGGCCGTCGTAATCGTAGGAACAGGCCAGCTCTCCCACGTAGGTTCCCACTGGAATCCGTATGATTCCAGCCTCCTCTGTCAGTCTGAGCCGTTCTCCCTGCTCCAGCTGAAAACCTTCATACTCCACCTGGGACAGGGGAATCGAAAAATTTCCCGTCTTTTCATGCTGAAAGAGGGAACGATTGCAGCACAGCTCCAGCAAAAGTCCCAACAGGAACACGAAAACTGCGCAGGCCGCTGCCCTTAAAAGCTGTTTCCTGCGCTCTCCTGTCTGATTCACTGTTCCTGGCTCTCTGTCCGGAGCCTTTCCCTGCTTTCTCTCCTGCCTAAGCATTCCTGTCTCCTCTTAATTTTCTATTTCTCCGGCTGCGCCGGAATAATCCGCTCAATATTTCTGTGCTCTAAAATCCTCTCGTAGTCCTCGATATAGTCCACTTCCGCCCAGAACAGACCTCCCACATCCTGCACATACACGTCTCTCTCCTGCGTCATCTCATACAGCACATTCTCCCACCAGACGGAGTGCTTCTGCTCTCCGATCATCTGATTCATCCTCTCTGAAAAGCAGGGGAGGAAAGAGGCGTCAAATCGTCCGATTCCAATGTATTCTCCTGTAATATCGTCCCCGGACAGTTCCTTTCCATATTTTTTCAGGACGCCATTTTCATAGAAAAATTTATAGTCTGCCGTCTCTTTGCGGGTTTCGTCAGCAAACATCACCGGACTCTTTTCCTCTGCCAGAATCTGGTCTAACAGGGCTTCCTCCATATACACGTCCCCGTTCATGATCATCAGATCCTCCCCCGCCTTTGCCGCCTCCTCCACAAAGGATCTGGCAAACCAGGCTGAGGCAATGCTGTTTGTCACGTCATAAAATGGATTGACATAAAATTTCACCTGGCAGTCCTTCAGTACATCACGAATCACCTGATCCCGGTAGCCCAGGACGATGCCGATATCTGAAATCCCCCTGCTCTTTAACAGATCCACTGTATAGCGAATCAGGCAGAGACCGTTTCCAATGTCAACGGTACATTTTGGTTTTCCTGACAGGTAACGGGAAATTCTGGTTCCTCGCCCTGCCGCTAAAATTAATGCTCTCACAGAAGCCCCCTGTTCTGCATGTCTTTCAATGCGCTTATCAGGCTGTCATTGTCAGCCTTCGTCAAATGTCCCATATGGCCAACCCTGAAAATCCGATCCGCCAGCGCTCCCCCGTTGGGGCAGACAAAAATATCATACTCGTCCTTTAAAATCTCAAAAATCCGGTAGGCAGAAACTGGCGTTCCATCTGGCCTGACTCCTGTGGGATGAAGCGGAGTCTCCCCAAAGGAAAGGGATTCCGACATAATCTCAAAGGGCAGAGACTTTATTTTCTCTCTGAAGTCTTCTGCCTGACAGCGGATCCTGTCAAGCTCTGCAGAAAGGCCTTTCTCTGCAATTCGCTTCAGCCTTCTGTTCAGCTGTATCAGTACACTGACTGCCGGTGTGTAGGGTGTCTGTCCTCTCTCCCCGTCCTTCAGATAATCCTTCAAATCAAAATAGATGGAGTGAACCGTATGCTCCTGCACACGCTTCACAGCCCTCTCCCCCAGCACGAGAACAGACAGTCCCGGCGGAAGGGCCAGGGCCTTCTGGGAGCCGGTAAGCACCAAATCCACGCCCCATTGTTCCATGTGGAAATCGTCAGCCAGAAAGGAGCTGATGGCGTCTACCAGGAGAACCAGCTGATTTCTCCTGCAGAAATCAGCGATCAAATCCATGTCATAGTACACGCCGGTGGAGGTTTCATGGACATTGACCAGAAAACCAGTAAAGCCCTGGCCTTCGTAAGCTGTCAGATGTTCTTTTCTCAGAGCCTTTCCCGATTCCAGATAAATGGTCTCATGGGGAATCTGAAGCACCTGGCACAGTTTCTCAAATCTGGCTCCAAAGCTGCCGCCGTTTACCACCAGCACCCGGTCTTTTTCTGTGAACAGATTGAGAACCGCCGCCTCCATTGCCGCGGTTCCTGAGCCGGTGAGAAACAGCGCCCTGGCTTTCTCTCCGGCCCTCATAAACTGCTTCATCAGAGCTTCATTTTCCTTCATCAGGGCTGAAAATTCCGGGGTTCTGAAATACGGGATTTCCTGGGCTCCCAGACTCCGTATCTCCTCGTCCATCATTACCGGTCCCACTGCAAAATTGATCATCTGGATCCCTCCTGATTTCCTGATATTTTAAGTTCTCTTTTTTCTCTCTGATAGAAAAACGCCGCTGTCAGGCCGAAGCAGGCTGCCAGCGCCGCCATCAAGATAAAGTAAGACAGCGCGCCGCCTAAAATGCCTGCCGCCCGTACAAAAGGCGAGGACAGGCAGACAGCTAACGCTCCCACAGCCGTGTAGCCGATAAAAATAAACGGCTGTTTCTGCATGATCACAAGCGAATAGTAAAATAAATTTACATAGGCATTTCCCGCTCCTCCCAGAATAATGAGAAGCAGCGCCGTCCGGCAGTCCTTCAGGGCATATCCCAGCTTGGGATAGAGAAGGCTCAGCACCGGAATGCCTAAGAACCAGGCGGCTCCCACAGCAAACACAGTAAGACCTGCAATAATAGCTGCCAGCTGCTTTACTACAACCAGATAACCGGAAAGCTCCTGTTTCTCCCAGGAAGCCGACAGTTTTGTCAGATAGGGACGGATAACAAAGCCGGCCACCAGATTGATAAAGCTGGTAGGCATGAAAATAGCTCCGAATAAGGACATGTCGCGGCTGGCCATATTGGAGTCCACTGCATACTTGGATGCAGAAAACACATAAAAATCAATAATTACCGAGAGAAACAAAAGAAAATTGTCCTGGAACAGTCTCCATGTTTTCTCCTTTCTCACCCGCCAGTCCACTCCGGAAACAGAACCGATAACTGAAAGGTTAAACAGCAGGACTCCCAAAATCTGGGCGCCCACAGCCACACAGCAGGCAAGCACCAGATTTTTTGAAGCCACCAGGCTTCCCATGAAGCAGATTACAGAAAGAAGGGTTCGGAATGTATTGGATTTTCCCGTCAGGTACAGGCGCCCATCTCTCTGAAACTCTGCCTCATAGGCGTCGGCAAAACCATCGATCACCTTGTATGCTACCATAAGGAATACAACCAGCGATTTTTCCCTGGTATAAGTCCCTCCGTGAGCAGCCACATACAGCAGTCCGAAAGCCAGAGCCCCGCCGCAGGTGATAAGCCGCAGCCTCAGATATTCTCCAAAGGTATATTTCTGTCTGGTGTCTGTGATGTGAAACGGCCTGATGCCGAAATAAGCCACCATGAACATGTGCTGCCCAAAGGTCGTAAAAGCAAAGGTAAAATCTCCTCCCTGATCTTCCCCTACCACCTGAATCACTGCAATGGTCAGCATCATGGAAGCGAAGGCATATAAAAAGCTTCCGATCATGTTCCAGATCATATTTCTCTGTTCGATGTTCTCATCAGATCCGATGAGAAGGCGTCTCAGTAAGTTCATTCACTCGTCTCCTCGGAAAACTGAAGCCGGTACGGATAATGGGTCTTGCGTTTCTCCACTGGAGGCAGAACCATGTAATCGCCGTACATACTTCTCAGCATCTCATCCAGATTGGCTGGAAAGTTCAGCATCCTGCCCTCAAATTCCAGCTTCTGCAGAGGATAGCATTTCTCCCTGTCCACCACGTTCCAGTAGGGACTGGTATCCGGCAGGAAAGCCATTCTCCTGGTGTTCTGCTTTCGATAGCGGCGGCAGGCCTGCTCGCACCGGAAGCGTATGCCCTCCGGTTCAATAGACAGCAGTTTCAGTCCCCTGTGAACTGCTCTGCAGACCGACCAGATAAGCTTTGCCTTGATCCCCTTCTGGGCCAGAGTAGGCTCCGGAATACTCCTCAGAATCAAAAGCTTGCTGTAAAACCAGGCTTCCCAGGACTGAATCTGGTACAGAATCGGATTATCTGACACATTGTCCAGTACATACAGATCCAGGAAAATACCGAAGGGGCAGTCCACATCCCTCATCACCTTCTCTGCAAACACAGTTCCCCTTTTCACCAGCCTGGTAGTCATCAGGGGATAATTGGGATAATTCTTGCCATTCAGAACCAGGTATTTCTCCCCCATGGTCTTCTGGATAATCTTGATGAATTTATCGAAATCATGCCTGGGCATGGCAATGTCAATGTCATCGTCCCAGGGAATAAATCCCCTGTGACGGACTGCTCCAATACCGGTTCCGGCAATTCCAAAATATTCCAGATGGTATTTATCACAGACTGCCATAAAATCGTCCAGGATCGATAAAATCTCTCCCTGCAGACGCCTAAGCGTCTCCGGCTCGTAAAATTCCGGATGTCCCATGCTATATTTCCTCCTTGGCCCGATCCAGAGCGGAGCGGATCACCTTGTCCATATCATAGTAGCGGTATTCCGCCAGACGGCCTCCGAAAATAACCCGCTCCTCCTTCTCTGCCAGCTCTCTGTACTTTTCGTAGAGAGCCTGATTTTTCTCATCATTTACCGGATAATACGGCTCCATGCCAGGTTTCCAGTCAGCCGGGTACTCTCTGGTGATCACCGTCTTTTCCTGGGTTCCGAACTCAAAATGCTTGTGCTCAATGATTCTTGTAAACGGCGTCTCCCTGTCTGTGTAATTGACAACAGCCACACCCTGATAATTGTCAGTATCAAGTGTTTCCGTCTCAAACCGCAGGCTTCTGTACTCCAGATTTCCAAACTGGTATCCGAAATATCCGTCAATGGTTCCGGCATACACAATTCTTTCCGCTATATTCTCATATTCTTCTCTGTGTTCCAGGTAATCCACGCCTGTCCGGATTTCACAGCCCTCAAACAGCCGTTCAATCAGGGCATTGTAGCCGTCCACAGGAATTCCCTGATAAGGGTCGTTAAAATAATTGTTATCGTAGGTGTAGCGCACCGGAAGGCGGCGGATAATAAAGCCTGGAAGATCTCTGCAGTCTCTTCCCCACTGTTTCTCTGTATAGCCCTTTACCAGCTTTTCGTAGATATCTGTTCCCACCAGGCTGATGGCCTGCTCCTCCAGATTCTTCGGCTCACCCTGAATCACAGAACGCTGCCGCTCAATAATCTCTCTGGCCTCCTGGGGAGTGGAGATATTCCACATCCGGCTGAAGGTATTCATATTAAAAGGCATGTTGTACATCTGCCCTTTGTAGTTGGCCACCGGGCTGTTGGTATACCGGTTAAACTCTGTAAACTGGTTGACAAAGTCCCATACCTCTCTGTCAGAAGTATGGAAGATATGAGCGCCGTAGCGGTGCACCCGGATCCCTTCTGTCTCCTCGCAGTAAATATTTCCTCCGATGTGATCCCGCTTTTCCAGCACCAGACAGGTCTTCCCCTGTTTTCTGGCCATATAGGCGAAGACCGCACAGTACAGACCGCTCCCCACCAGCAGATAGTCGTATTGTTTCATTTTGCCTGACTCCTTCTCTTTTCACGATTTTTACGATTGTTCTATTTTACTATACTTGATCCGGAAAGTAAAGGCAGGCGGGAGTAAGAGATTCTTCTGCTTCTTCCATTATGCACGAGGAAAAATTTTCGGTGACTTTAAGTGGAACAAGAAAATTTTTCCTCGTGCATACTTTTTCGGTGGCTTTAAGCAGAACAGGAAATTTTTACTCGTAATGACTGTACTGGTTCTTTCCCTTCTTCTTGCTCTTGTACAGAGCCTCGTCTGCTTTTCTCAGCTCTTCCCTGTAATTAAAGTTCTTTCCTGTCACCCGGCTGATGCCTGCGCTGCAGGACAAAGCTGCTGAATCTGCTGTTTTCATCCGTTCAAACAGCTGCTTCATTCTGCGATCCAGAATTCCCTTATCTGTCACATCCTTCACAAATACCAGGAACTCGTCTCCTCCCAGTCTTCCAATCAGGTCGTGGCTCCTAAAGGTGCTTCTTAAGACTTCTGCCAGGGACTTCAGCAGCTCGTCCCCTGCCAGGTGGCCGAACTGATCGTTTACCTGCTTGAAATTATCTAAATCCAGGATGATCAAAGCTCCTTTTCTGTCCTCCTCAGAAGACATAAATTCCTGAACCTCATTTTCAAAAATATTTCGATTATATACATTGGTCAGAGGATCGCGTCTGGCTGCCCGTTCCTGAGCCATCTCTCTTCTCTTTTCAGCATCGATATTTTTCATATACATGAGAGCATACATATTTTCTGTATAGCGATCCTGGAACACATGGAATACCAGTTTCATCCAGCATTTCTGACCATTCACCATACGCTTGAAGGACATCTCCTGAGTCGCAGTTCCGTTCTTAAACATTCCTTTTATGTACTGAAGGCTGATACAGTTTTGATATTGTTCCAGGTCCTCCTGGCAGACAACCCGCTCAATCTGCCGCCTGATAATTTCATCGAAACCAAGGCCCATCTCCTGGCTTTCCGCCTTGTAGTGCTCCCACAGCCCGCCTGCCTGCATCACCTTTTCGCTCTCTACATCCACCTCCACATAAGCTACCGTCTCAGAAAGCAGCGCTTCATAGAAGTCTGTTTTTCTCATATATTCCAGCTCCATAGACCGCTCTTCGTCTGCCAGATCTAACAGAACCGCTATGGTGTACTGATCCTCCGCCTTACTGCTTAAATGTCTGGTTTTTACTTTGAACCACTTATATTCTCCGTCTTTTGCCCGAAACAGCATCTCTCTGCTGTCCAGATCCTCTTTTCTGTGAACATCCCGAAACAGTTCCCGAAATTCTCCCGCAAAATGAGGATGGATCATATGGGTCTGAATCCAGCACTCCGGGAAATCCTCTTCCCGCACCTCGCTGCCGGCTAACAAGGTTCTGTCTGTATGAAAATAAATAGCCTGCTTCTTTTCATTGTATTCAAACATCTCGCTCTTGACGCCGTCAGGCAGGAAATCCGGCCGCTCCAGTTCACTGATAATCCGGTGATACCCCTCCAGGCATATCCTGCCTTCCTTATCTGCAGCCCTGACTGTCATGCACCGGACTGTCACCTCCCCTTTCGCAGGATGGTTCCAGGTATATTCCACCTGAATAATCTTTCCAGTGCTGATACAGTTTTCTACCGCCATATTGATGTAATGGTAATAACCTGCATTGATCCGGCTGTACCAGTGGTTATAGCACTCCTCCGGAGTAATATCCTCTGTAATCCCCATGATCCGCCGCATAACCGGATCCGCATACATCTCGCTTTTTCCCGTCCGTGGATCCAGGCGGATCTCCCAGAGTCCTAAATCTGTATTTTCCAGAATTTCTGCATACTGGGAATCAGACAGACGGCTTCCCTTATTCTGATTTTGGCGGGCTTCCCCATGTTCCAGCAGGTATTCCTTCCTCTGGTGATCCAGACTCTCCCACTCTTCCATATTAAGAGCCAGCTCCAGACGGGCCGTCCTTCCCTGCCAGGAAATCAGCTTATCTTTTAAAATGTATCTGGAACCAAGAAACGCATTGTTTCTCTCCCACACATGAAATTTATTTTTGCAGAGCTGGCCGTTGGTACAGAAATCGCAGGGCCTGTCCTTGCCCTGGAGAACCTCGTAGCATTTTCTTCCTTTGTAATCATAAATTCCTGTGATTTTGCGCCCCTGGGAATTCAGATAGTAAAGCTCATAAGTGTCCACATCGCTGACATAGATGATCTCGTCCATATCCTCCGCTATAGTTCCAATTTCCTCCTGGCGAAGATTTTCCAGCATCCTGTCCTCGGTACAGAAATCAAGGCTGCGCAGCTTCTTCTCTCTCTCCTCCCTCTTCTGGTACTCTTCCGTCTCCCCACAGACATAGATACGCTCAAATTCTTCCTTCCCGCAGGGCTTTGCAAAGAGAAAGCCCTGCAGTACGTCCGGCTTCAGTTCCTTTAATGCTAAAAGCTCCTCTTCCGTCTCCACTCCCTCGCAGCATACCTTAATTCTGGCGCTGTGGGCCAGCTCAATCATATTGCTGAGCAGACGGTAATTGTAAGCGTTGTGCTGAATACGGCTGACAAAGCAGCGGTCGATCTTTGTCTCATCTACTTCAATGCTCTTCAAATAGCTCAGGCTGGAATATCCTGTCCCGAAATCATCAATGGAAATCTGGATTCCGTACCGTTTCCACTCGTAGAAAATCTTGTTAAAATAAGCGTAATCCTGAAGCTGCATACTCTCTGTCACTTCCAGGGTCAGAGCCTCGCCTGGAAGCTCCAGCCGCTGCAGCAGCTCCAGCACCGCCTTTTCAATCCCCCTCTGGCGCAGCTGAACATAGGAAATATTGACACTGATATGAAAATCCGGAATTTCCTTTCTCCACTCTCTGCACTGACTGACTGCCGTCTCAAGCACCCACATGCCTACCTGACAGATCATACCGCTTTGTTCCAGCAGCGGAATGAACTCCGCCGGCCCCACCATCCCTCTGGAAGGAGACTCATAACGGAGCAGAGCCTCAGCCCCGTAAAGGCTGTAATCACGGCTGCCGATCTGAGGCTGATAGCAGAGGTAAAAACCCTTGCAGCCATCGCGGACAGAAGCTCTCATCTCGTCCTGAAGAGCAATCTGCTCCAGATTTTTCTGATAGTCGTCAGAAGAGAAAAATACAAGCGTATTTTTTCCTTCTTTCTTCGCCCTGTCCAGAGCGTTCTCCGCATACTGGTAAACCTGTCCCCCGTCCATCTCGTCTCCGCACCTGTAGGTGGCCACTCCGGCAGAAATAGTGCAGTACTTTTCCATTCTCCGCTTTGCCGCATCATAGAAATGCAAAACGTCCTCCCTGTATTTCCCTGGAAAATTTACCGCAAAACAGTCCCCTGCCAGACGGTACAGCTGCAGCGGAAATTCTGCCAGATTTTCCAGAGTCTCCGTCATGGTCTTTAAAATATAATTTCCAAAAGTCCTTCCGTTCTTTACGTTAATACTCTTAAAATTATCGATTCCCAGCACCATCAGGCAGCCTCCGCATTGTTTCAGGCAGTCTGCCATGTCTTCCTGAAATTTATCGTAATTCCAGAGTCCCGTTAAATTGTCCAGCTTCTGGCTGACTGCCAGTTCAGACATACTTCCCGCTAAAAAAATCGGCTTTCCATCTTTATCCTTCTGAACCGCACTTTTAATGTTTATCCATACCCGGTGTCCGTCCCGATCTGTAATTCTATAATCTATGGTATGGCCATCCTTAACCCCGTTTGTTATTTCCTCAATGTCTTTCTTCAGCTGCCTGCAGTCCCTATGATGTACAATATTTTCCCAGCATTCGAAAGGGATGCCCTCCTCGCCTGGAAGGGGAAGAGGGTATTTATCACATATTTTATCTGCAATATGAATTCGTCGATTCACTAAATCCAATACATAAAGATAATCATTAGTGCTCTCCGAAAAAAAGCGGACTGTTTTTTTATATAACTGCAATTCGTCGTTTACATTCATACTCATCTCCTGCCTTTCTTCTTCTCCTCATTTTATCATCCCGCGGCCAATTTCTCCATGAAAATTTTAAGAAAAGAAGCAAATAAAGAGGCAAAAGGATAAACACCTTCTCTCAAAACGTCAAAAAGAGGACGCGTCCAGAGCCAGACAGTTTCTGGAACGCATCCTCTTCTCAAAATAATTTTTTCTATTCCATCAGCCATGCCGCCGGAAAAACTGATTCCTCCCTCGCTTAGCATTCTGTGTAAAACAGGCGGTTGACTGCGCTGAAAATACCGCGGATAGAAGCTCTCGTAATGTTGGAACTGATTCCCACGCCATAGGTAGTCCGTCCGCTCTTTACATCTAACAAGTGGATGTAGGAAGCAGCCTGAGCTCCGGAACCGGAACGCAGCGCATGCTCCGTGTAATCCAGAACACGGATTTCCACGCCCAGAGTGTCCTCCAGGCCTCTCTGAATCGCGTCAATCGGTCCGTTTCCAACTCCCTCGAACCGCTTCTCCTCTCCGTGATCTGTGTAAATAACGTCTGCCACTGTAGCAAACTCGCCCTCGTCCAGCTCTCTGTCTGTAATCTGGCATTTTCTGAAGTGTACCGGCTCCTTGCGCTCGATATAATTCTTCTGGAACTCTGCAAAAATCTGCTCCGGATCCACCTCGCCCTGAGCCTCTGCAATTTTCTGAATAATATCTGCAAATTCCTTGTGCATTCCCTTAGGAAGCTTGAAGCCGTAGAAAGTATCCATGACAAAGGCTACGCCGCCCTTTCCGGACTGGCTGTTGATGCGGACTACCGGCTCGTATTCCCGGCCAATATCGCTTGGATCGATCGGCAGATAGGGAACCTCCCAGATACCGTCCGTCCTCTTTGAAAGAGCCTGCATTCCCTTGCTGATGGCGTCCTGATGGGAACCGGAAAACGCAGTAAATACAAGCTTTCCAGCGTATGGATGGCGGGGATCCACCGGCATCTTGGTACATCTTTCGCAGGTGTCTACAATCTCTCTGATATTTTCAATCTCCAGCTCAGGATTGATTCCCTGGGAGAACATATTATAAGCAATGTTCAAAATGTCCACATTTCCCGTACGCTCGCCGTTTCCAAGAAGGGTTCCCTCTACCCTCTCGGCGCCTGCTAAAAGGGCCAGCTCTGTGGCAGCAATTCCTGTTCCCCTGTCATTGTGGGGATGGATGCTTAAAATAATGCTGTCCCTGTCCTTAAAATGATTATTCATCCACTCAATCTGATCTGCATAGACGTTTGGCGTTGTCATCTCCACTGTAGCCGGCAGATTGACAATCATCTTCTTCTCAGGAGTGGGCTGCCATTCCTCCTGGACAGCAGTGCAGATATCAAGGGCAAAATCCAGTTCTGTACCTGTAAAGCTCTCTGGAGAATACTCCAGAATGATCTCTCCCTCGTGGGCCTGCATGTATTTCTTCACCAGCTTAACGCCCTCCACGGCGATCTCCTTGATCTCCTCCCGATCCTTGTGGAACACTACGTCCCTCTGCAGGGTGGAGGTGGAGTTATAAATGTGGACAATCGCCTTCTTCACGCCCTGGATGGCTTCAAAGGTGCGGCGGATCAGATGCTCTCTGCACTGTGTCAGCACCTGGACTGTCACGTCGTCAGGAATCATCCTGCGCTCTACTAACTGTCTCAAAAAGTCGAACTCAATCTGGGAAGCAGCCGGAAAACCGATCTCAATCTCCTTAAAGCCCATCTTCACCAGAAGGCGGAACATCTCCATCTTCTCTTCCACTACCATCGGCTCAATCAAGGCCTGATTTCCGTCCCGCAAATCTACGCTGCACCAGATCGGCGCTTTCTCGATCTGGCGGCCCGGCCACTGCCTCTCCGGGAAATCTACCACAGGAACTCTCTTATATTTCTTATAATTCAGCATATCATTTTCCTCCAATTCTCAAGCATTTCCGGTTATTCCATCTGGTTTTCACTCAAGCCTTGGAGTCGATAAACCACGCCGTAATGTTTCACTATGAAAATCGTTATCTTCTCAGGTCTAACCCCATGTCCATCATTCCTTTTCTTTCTGAAAATATGGCGTTATTATACCATATCCGCCTTTCAGACTTCAAGGCTAAGACGTATTACCGGGGAGATCTATTTCACATGGCTTTTATAATATGAGGTTATGGCTGGAAAATGGGTGATCATAATAAGGGCAGGCCGCCTCTGCGGTCTGCCCTTATTTTACTTACAGCTCTCGGAAAGCTCTTCATGTTTCTTTAACAGCTCTACAGTCAGCGGCTCCGGGAATGTCTTCGGATAAGCGGAGCTGTTCTCCGGGTTAGTCGTCTCCCCGGCGTAGACGGCGTTCGGATAATAGCTCTGAAGCTCAGAACGTCCCTTTGTGATAATGCACTCCGCCATTTCCTGGGCCAGTGGATTGGTTTTTTCTCCCTTATCTACAACTGCCACTGACTCTGTCAGGGAAAAATTACCCTCTGTAGGATCCACAAAATCAATCGGAAGGCCCTCTGCCTTGTCTGCCACTGCCTGCTGGCGGAGTCCAAAGCCCACTGCCACCTCTCCTGCTCTTACCTTTTTCAGAGGAGCGGAACCTGATGTCTCGATGTGGGGCCCTGCGTTCTTATAAATGCCTGTGAGAGTCTCCCTGGCTCCATCCTCTCCGTAGGCGTCCACTAAGGCCTGAATCAGAAGCCACGCTGTAGAGGAGCTCTTTACGTCTGTAACGGATATTAAATCTTTATACTCCGGCTTTGTCAGGTCCTTGAGGCTTTCCGGCATATCCAGGTTATTTTCCTTCAGCATCTCTGTATTTACGATGATCGTTCCCTCCTGAGAGGTAATCGGTGCACAGTAGTCTTTCTGAGCATCCTTATTTAACAGTTCAAAATCAAAGTTCAGCTTCTGGAACATCTGCTGCTCTTCCTGGGCGCTGTCAATGTAGAAGGTGCTGAGGGTAATCAGGTCTGCCTCAATATCTGTTCCCTCTGCCATCACCTTGCCTCCCAGCTCAGAGGTGCCAAAGGTCTGGAACATATATTTCCCTTCATAGCCGTTCTGATCCAGAGTCTTTTTCATGGCCTCCACTGCCTCGTCGTCTGCATTGGAGTAAATAACTACTTCTTCGTCCTTCTGACCTCCCGACTGAGAACAGCCGGTGAGAGTCATACCTGATAGAGCTGCAGCTGCCGCCAGTGCCAGAGCTGCCACCCGTCTGGTTCTTCTTTTTGTCTCCATTTTTCTGAATCGCATATAAATTCTCCCTTTAATTTTTTTATTTTTATTAATTTGAATTTTTAAAATTTTTCTGCTTACTTCACTCTCTTTTTCAGCGCCGCCAGAAGCCCTTTCACCACCAGGTTGGTGAACAGAATCAGAAGGGACAGCACAAATACCTCGTTAAACTTTGTATAATACTGCAGCTCCTTGATTTTTGTGGTAATGACCATAGTTCTCGCTCCTGCGATAAAGATAACCGCGCTGACTGTTACCATAGCATTTACAAAGTAATATCCGAATACCTCCAGAAGCGTAGAGGCCATGTTCGGAGTGATAATCCGCACAATGGTTTTAAACCAGCTGTCTCCCATGAGAGACGCCGTGGCCTCCCAGGAACTGTTGAGCTTTGACAATGAGTTTTTCATCATCAGGTACGGAGTTGAGAAAAAGTGTACGATATTGCAGATAATAATCAGAATCAGCGTATTCTGAAGGGGCGTGCCCGTAAAAATAAACATAAACGCAATACCAATCACCATTCCCGGAATGGTGTTCGTCACCAGGGCAATGCCGTCAATGACTTCCTTCAGCCTGCTGTTCAGACCGCTTCTGGCCGTGGCAAGAGCCGCGCCGTAGGTGACCAGAAGTCCGCCTGCCGCAGTACAGACAGCTGTAAAAAGGGAATTTTTATATACCGCAGTCAGGCTCCTGTCCGTCAGCGTGGAAACAATATGTTCCAGCGTAAAAGAGGTCTGATATGGCCATTCGCTGACCAGGGGAACCACAAAAATCACAGCGAATACAGAGAGAATGCCCAGCAGGAACACCGACGATCCTGCAAAGAAAACTCCATCCCGAAGACGGTTTTTTCTGATTTCCACAGCGGAAATCCTGGAGTATCTGATATTGTACTTATCCAGCCAGTGGAGAAGAGCGATACTGACTGCCGATGGAACCAGCATCATCATAGCCACCACGGCTCCCCTGTTAAAATCAGGCACGCTGCCCAGCATTTCGTTGTAGAGAACCGTCGCCACCACATCGTACCTGCCTCCCACAGACGCTGGAATTCCGTAGTCCGTAAAGCAGAGGAAAAAGCATTGTACCATGGAGGCTGCCAGGGTTCCCAGAAGAGGTCTTGCCACAGTCTGCAGAAAGGTTTTAAACGGCTTGTCCCCCATAACTCTCGACACTACAGAAAACTTCTTGTCAATATAGCTCATAGTGTTAAGGATCAGCAGAAAGGACACAGGGAGAGTGTAAATGACATATCCAAACAGCAGTCCTCCAAAGCCGTAAATCTCAAATATCTGATGTCCGAACAATCTGGTGAGAAGCCCTTGTTTTCCAAAGGAATAAATAATGGCAAAACCATATGTAATGGTGGGAAGCAGCATAGGCAGAGTTGCCAGAAGGCGAATCATGGCCTTAAAGCCTGTCGGCACGTTGGTATACTGAATGGTATAAGCCAGGAAAAAGGCGATGGCGGTAGCTGTCACCGCGCTGGCAATGGACACCGCCGCGCTGTGCCCCAGCGCTGTCAGAAATCCCTTTCCTGTCAGCACACTGGCGTAATTTGCGATTCCCACTCCGGCCTCTGCCGCAAAGGACTCTGCCAGCAGTCTCAGCACTGGAACAGCCAGAAAAACGGCAAATATTGCCACTACAGCACAGTAAATGGTCTTTATTTCGTATTCTTTTCTGCCAGTCATCCTACACCGCCTGTTCCCTTACACGGGTTTCTGTATCTGTCTCCTGCACTCCCCGTTCCTGACTGTCCACAGTCCTGTTAAAAAGCCGGAAAATATTTTTCCGCTTAATTTCCAGCTGGTTTAAAATGAAATCCTTCACAAACTGATTGCCCGGCTGGAACACGATCTCCTCCGGCGTTCCATACTGGGAAATGCCTCCCTTGTTTACAATCAGAACCTTGTCTGACAGAGTCAGAGCCTCCTCCGGATCGTGGGTAACAATAATAGTAGTCAGATGATAGTCTCTGGCAATTTCACGGATTTTTTCCTTGATCGATTCCTTGATCACTCCGTCCAGAGCGCTCAGCGGCTCGTCTAACAGCAGAATCCTGGGCTTCATCACCATCGTTCTGGCCAGAGCCACCCTCTGCTTCTGACCGCCTGACAGCTGCTCAATCTTCTTTGCCAGGTGCTCCCGCAGTCCCAGCAGATCGATCAGCTCCTCCACCTCCTGCTTCGTGGAAATGCCCGGACGGTTTTTCAGGCCGTAGGTAATATTCTGATATACGTTCAGATTAGGAAACAGGGCATAATCCTGAAATACGATATTAAAACCTCTTTTTTCCATAGGAAGTCTCGTCATCTCCTGTCCGTTAAACAGGATCTGCCCCTCATCTGCGTCCGTCAGCCCCAGAATCAGATTTAACAAAGTAGTCTTTCCGCATCCGGACGGTCCTAGAATGGACACAATTTCTCCATCCTGAATCTCCAGATTTATGTCGTGAAGAATCGTAACTTTGTCATAAGATTTTTTTATATGTTTCAGCTCCAGCATAATAACTTTCTCCTTTCACCGCGTTTTTGAAAACGCCCTCTGTACACTGACGCTATTATAGCCGGGGTAAAGAAAGGGAACTATCATAGTTGTGAAAAATTTTGTAAAATCAGATTAAAGAAGTGAATATGTCTGTAAAATGTCTTAATCGAGTAGGAGGGGATTTTTATAAATCCCCGACCTCTCACACCACCGTGCGT